>NZ_VYKE01000175.1:0-9586 GCF_032424515.1 Pseudomonas sp. JV245A | reverse complement strand
CCTGTAGCCGCTGCTGAGCCTGCGAAGCTGCGAAAAGGCCGGGCCGCGTTCGGTACGCAGGGCCTTGCGTGGCGATCTCCAGCCGAACCTCTGGCGCCTTCAAGATCCCCGCATCTCCTTCAGAGCCGTTCGCAGCCTGCGGCAGCGGCTACAGGTTTGCACTGTGCAAGGCCGCTTCAATACCGCTAAATTGGCCGCGCCTTTCCCATCCGTTGTGCCGTTCAAGACAAGGAAATACGTGATGAAGCTTATTGGAATGCTCGATTCACCCTACGTGCGCCGCGTCGCCATCAGCCTCAAGAGCCTGGGCCTGCCCTTCGAGCATCACTCGCTTTCGGTGTTCAGCACCTTCGAGCAGTTCAAGGCGATCAACCCCGTGGTCAAGGCCCCGACCCTGGTCTGCGAGGGCGGTGAAGTGCTGATGGATTCGAGCCTGATCATCGACTACCTGGAAACCCTGGCCGGCCCGCAACGCAGCCTGATGCCCGCCGCCCTGCCCCAGCGCCTGCGTGAGCTGCGGCTGGTCGGCCTGGCCCTGGCGGCCTGCGAGAAGTCGGTACAGATCGTTTACGAGCGCAACCTGCGTCCTGCGGAGAAACAGCACGGCCCCTGGCTGGAGCGGGTTGGCGGCCAGTTGCAAGCCGCCTATGGCGAGCTGGAGCAGGAGTTGCAGAAACAGCCCCTGCCCCGGGACGGCTCCCTGGGCCAGGCCGGCATCAGCCTGGCGGTGGCCTGGAGTTTCAGCCAGATGATGGTGGCGGACCAGTTCAACCCCGGGCAATTCCCGGCAGTACGCGGCTTTGCCGAGTACGCCGAACAATTGCCGGTGTTCCTCGCCACCCCCGCCACCTGAGCCACACCCTCCCCGTAGGAGCCGGCTTGCCGGCGAAGAGGCCTGCAAGCCTTGCAGCGCCTTCGAAGACGCCTTCGCTGGCAAGCCAGCTCCTACAGCAGCGGTCAGGCCGGTTCGGGCTGTTTCTTCACGGGGGCAGTGGCGAAGCGCCGGGCCAGGAAGGGGGTGATGTCCAGCGGCAGGGCTTCTTCGTTCACCAGTTTGTCCAGCAACACGCCGGTGATGGCCGAGGTCAGGATGCCGGTGCGGAAGTGCCCACAGGCATTGAGGTAGCCTTCGACCCCATCCATCGGCCCGAGGATCGGCAGCTCATCCGGCGAACCCGGGCGCAACCCCGCCCAGCAGCGCTTGAGGTTGACATGGGCCAGCTCCGGTACGCAGCGCACTGCGCCCTGCACCAGGCCGTTGATCTCCGGGTAGGTGGTGGTGACGTCGAAGCCCTTGTCCTCGGTGGTACTGCCGATCAGGATCTCGCCGTTGTCCTTCTGCGCCATGTAGCAGTCGCTGGTGGTGAGGCAGCCGTTGAGCAGCTTGGGCATGCGCTCGGTGAGAAGGATCTGGCCCTTCACCGGCTTCACCGGAATCTCGATGCCGGTGGCCTGCAGGCTCAGCTCGGCGGCCCAGGCGCCGGCAGCGTTGATCAGGGTCGTGCAGCGGAACAATCCGGCAACGTCGGTTTTCACCCCGCTGACCCGATTGCCCTGGTGCAGGACCCCGGTGACGTTGGTGTTGAAGTACACATCCACGCCATTCTGGCGTGCGCCTTCGGTGTAGGCGTCGGTGAGGCGGAACGGGTTGACCTGGTGGTCGCAGAGGAACTCCAGGGCGCCCTGGGCTTCATGGCTGACATTGGGTTCCGAGGCGCGCAGGGCCGCCTGGTCGAGCCAGCGCACCTGGTCGCTCAGGTGCGGGATGCAACCGACGATGTGCTCGGCGTACAGCCGGTCTTCCTCGTCATAGATGACGAACTTGAGCCCGGTCTGCTCGAACTTGAAATCCATGTTGTGCAGGCCCATCAGCTCGCGGTGCAGGCGTGGGTACAACTCGTTGGACTGCAGGGCGAAGTCGAAGAACGACTGCGGCAGGATGTGCGGAGTGCTGGAATCCACCACCACCGCCGAACCCTGGGCCTCGCGCTTGCGGTTGGCCGACATCATGCGAAAGAAGATCACCCCGCAGCCCAGCCCCACCGACTCGCCGATGGCCCACAGGCCGCCGGCCGAAGCGCGGCTGGCGTTGCCCGGGCGCTTGGCGTCGATCAGCGCCACCTTCAGGTCCTTGCGCTTGGACAACTGGTAGGCGCAGGAAGCGCCGATCACGCCGCCACCGGCAATGACCACGTCGTAATGCTTAATCATGCTGGGAGACCTCCTGGTCAGACGGCGGGAACGCGGAAAACGGAATCGGGTCCAGGGGGAAGCGCGGGCGGATCCAGCCCACGTCCTTGCGCCCGGTGGCCTGGCGCAGGCGGTCGCTGCAATAGCCCACGCACATCCGCCCCTGGCAGTCGCCCATGCTCACCCGGGTGCGCATTTTCAGGCTGGCCATGTCCTGCACGCCCTGGCTCAGGGCACGCTCGATGTCGTTGCGGGTGGTGTGTTCGCAACGGCAGATCACGGTGTCGCCCTTGGGCAGCTCTACCTGCCCGGCGCCACGCGCGGTATAGCGGTCCACCGCACCACGAAAACGCAGGATCGAGGCCAGCTTGCGCTCGTAACCCTGGCGCCGTTGCAGGGCCGCTTCGTTGCTCAGTACGCCACGCTGCATGAGGATCGACAGCGCGGCGATACGCCCGCTGAGCATGGCCGCCTCGCCGCCGCGGATGCCGCCCATGTCGCCGGCCAGGTGCACGTGGGGCTCGCTGCTCTGCTGCCAGGCGTTGGCGCTGGCGCGCAGGTAGCCGTCGTCGCTGAAGTTGTGTTCCAGGCCCATCTGCTGGCTCAACTGGGTGCGCGGGATGAAGCCGTAGCCCACCGCCAGGGTCTGGGCAGCAATGCGCTGGGCCTTGGCCATGTCCGGCTGCCAGTCGCTGGAGTACGGCGCCACGGTGACCACGCTCAGGGCGTCCTGGCCCTGGGCTTCGACCACGCCCCAGCCATAGCGCAGGGCAATGCCGTGCAGCTTGAGGTAGGCGAGCATGCTCAGGCCGTCGAGAAACAGTTGCGGCTTGTTGAGCATGGCCAGGCTCTGCTTGGCGATCTTGCCCAGGGCACAAGCCTCGTAGACCCCCGCCACGCGCACGCCGGAAGCATGCAGCTGGCACGCCACCAGGGGCAGCAAGGGGCCGGTACCGGCGATCACCACCGGGCTCTGGGGCTTGACCACCCCGCTCTTGATCTGCAATTGCAGGCCACCCAGCAGCTTGACCCCGGGCAGGGTCCAGCCGGGGAACGGCACACTGCGCTCATGGCAGCCGGCGGCCAGTATCAACTGCTCGTAGCTGACCTGCTGCACCTGCTCTTCGCCATCGAGCAGCACCAGGCTCTGGGTGCCCTCGGCGCCCACTACCCGGCTGTTGAGGCGCACGTCGATCATCTGTTCGTGGTCGGCGAAATCGCCGTGCAGCTTGGCCAGCATTTCGCAGTAGCGCGGCCCCAGGTAATCCAGCTGCACGCCGTCGCGCAACGGCCCGCGGTAGACCACGCCCCCCAGGCGCGAGGCCTCTTCGATCAGGGTGCTGCGCACGCCGTGCTCGGCCAGTTCGATGGCGGCCGCCATGCCCGCCGGCCCACCGCCGACGATCACCGGGTTCAGGCTCATAACGTGGACTCCGTTTCAGTGATGCGGTTGCTCAGGGTCTGCACCTGCATCCCCGGCTTGACCAGGGTCTGGCAGGCGCGGCGCTTGTGCCGGCCGTCGATCTGCACCAGGCAGCAATGGCACACGCCCATGCCGCAGTAGGCGCCGACCAGTTGCCCGTGATCGTTACGCGCCACCTGGCGCAGGCCGGTGGCCTGGATCACGCTGAGGACGGTTTCACCCAGGGCGGCAGTGACTGGCTGGCCATTGAGGCTGATGGTCATGTCCGCATGCTGCAGCGGCTGAATATCGAAGTTGCGGTCTATCTGACGCATTGTGGGTTCATCCGTGAAAAATGAATGGGGTTGCCGGCGTCCCGCCGTCCATGCTGCTGCGGTCGGGACCGGGCAACGTCCCGGTCCCAAGCTGTTTGTCAGAACCGAGCGCGGGCCAATCTAGTCGGTTTGTCGGACACGGATATTGATCTGGGCCAAGCAAACGGCTGCCTCGCACGGGGCGGTGGCCAGCCCTTGCAAAACTGCGATACCGCGCACAAAAACGCCGCTGGCGGCAATGGCCGGCAGCGGCGTTCGGGAAGGCCCGGGCCCGTTCGGGCCGGGCTTTATAGCTTGAATCAGTGCATGAACAGGGCGATCAGGATAATCACCGGGATCGGCACACCGAGGAACCACAAGAGTAATGAGCGCATGGGAAATCTCCTGGATCAGTGAACGGGGGTGGGGGCTACGGTGCGCGGCTGGACATCGCTTTCAAGCCAGACCACGGCGTCCCGACGACGACCGCCAAAGGTCGCCGCGAGGCTGGCGAAGAAGGCCCCGCACAGCAGCGCGATAAACATCCACAGCGACGACCAGGCAGCCACCTTGGCTGCGGTGTCGGCAGCTTCCTTGGCGGCCTGCTTGGCTTCTTCCACGGCCTGGCGGGTCTTGGCGAAGACTTCATCGACCCGACGCTCGGCATCGGCCTGGCTGAGGTTGGTACGCTGGGCCACCAATTGCGCCAGGTAGCTGCGGTCCTCAGGGGCCAACTGGCCGTCGTTGCTCAGGGTGCGCACGAAGATCCGCGATACCGTGCCACGGGCCGCGTCATCGCTGACCGCCGCCGGGCGATCGTCGCGGAACAGGCTGTCGACGAAGTAGCCGTAGTCATCCTGGGAACCCTGGGCGGCAGCATGGCCGGCCACCTGGGTCATGGCACCGGCGGCGCCGGAAGCCACCTGGGCGCCGGCATGCACGCCGCCGCTGATGACGCTGCTGACCGACCCCACCACCAAAGTCGCGGTGACCAGGGTGGCCACGGCCCAGGCCAGGAAGCCATGGGCGGTGTCGCGGAAATACACTTCATCGCCATGCAGGTTGGCCCACTTCACCCGCAGGCGCCCGGCGATGTAACCGCCCAGGCCGGCAGCGATGATCTGCGTCACGGCCAGCCAGACAATGCTGGAAATGCCCAGGCCCTTGGCGCTGATGCCGCTGCCGGCCCAGGGCGAAACCGCGGAAAAGCCCAGGCCGAAGCCCAGCAACAGGAGGATCAGCGAAAGAGCGGCGGCCGCCGCGGCGCCAGCAAAGATCGCCGCCCAGGACACGCCCGAGTGATGACTCGAGGCATCTGCGGTGGCCAGCAGGTGTTCAGAGGGTCTGTTCATTGTTGTTCAGCTCCAGGCATGAAAAATGGTGTTACACGTCTCGAAGGGACAAGTGCAGCCACCGTGCCAGTTGCACGAACTTTATAAGCGCTTTTATTTCAATGACTTGCGATAAGCAGACAATCCCGGATCGT
Source organism: Pseudomonas sp. JV245A (assembly GCF_032424515.1). Taxonomy (NCBI): domain Bacteria; kingdom Pseudomonadati; phylum Pseudomonadota; class Gammaproteobacteria; order Pseudomonadales; family Pseudomonadaceae; genus Pseudomonas; species Pseudomonas sp. JV245A. Next base: position 4,194 of record NZ_VYKE01000175.1, on the reverse strand, counting down.
GCAATTTACCGGCCCGGGAGTTTTCGGGCGGGCGTTCTGCACGGCCCGCCCGGTGCTCAGGCCTGCCGGCTCCGGTAGAGCTCCCGGCCGCGGGTCCAGCACAGGTGCACCACCAGTACCAGGACCCACAGGGCCAGCAGCAGGTTGCCCACCAGGGTCAATTGCCCGATACCCTGCCCCCACAAGGTAAAGAGCGGCAATGCCAGCCAGGCCGAACGACGAAAATCCAGCAGCCGCATGATTGCCGGCACGGCCACCGCCATCAGGGCGATGACCAGAACGTCCAGGCCGCGATACGCCAGCATCCAGCGCGCATAGCGAGGGTCGGCAGCATAGGCCTCCAGGTAACCGGGCAGGCGCAGCGCCAGATCCACGGCGAGGCTCAACAGCAGGCTGGCCAGCAGCAGCCACAGCAGTCCTTTGAAACGTGATGCGTAGTTCATTGCACAACACCTTGATACACAGAAGGTCAATCGGGTTTTCAATGCCGCTTGTAGCTCTTGTTGCCACTGGGGGTCAGGCAGTACACCCCGCCCCGGGGCCCGGTGCAGAAACTGCCGCTGCCACAGCTGCATCCCTGGGCGTCGCGCAGCAGGGGCTCGGCCCGCGGGGTAGTGGAGCGTTGGCCGGACATCAGGGCGCAGTTCTTTTTCGACGCGCTGATGGAGCCGTCGTTGCACAGGAACAGCTCGCCGTCGCAACGGGCGATGCCGCCCTTGCGCCCGGAACAGGGCTGGTTGGCCGCCAGCACCACGCTGCTGCACAGCACCATCAGGCAGAGAAAGGACAATGGCTTCCAGCCAACCCGGGGCAGGCCCGTCATGGATGTGCCTCCTGGCCATAAAAGTGGCGCGATAATATCAGGCAGCGCGGCCTCTGGCAGGGGCTTGTTCAAGGTCTGGACGGAGGCCTGGAGGCGCAGATGAAAGTTTTTTTAGAATTGCGGCCGCCGTTTCTTGGCAAAATGCCCGCCTGTGTCACGAACCGCCAAACAGGTAACGCCTATGACCCGCATTCTGACCATCGAAGACGACGCCGTGACCGCCCGGGAAATCGTCGCCGAACTGAGCAGCCACGGCCTCGACGTGGATTGGGTGGACAATGGCCGTGAGGGCCTGGTGCGCGCCGTGAGCGGCGACTACGACCTGATCACCCTGGACCGCATGCTGCCGGAACTGGACGGCCTGGCCATCGTCACCACCCTGCGCACCATCGGTGTGTCGACACCGATCCTGATGATCAGCGCCCTCTCCGACGTCGATGAACGGGTGCGCGGCCTGCGGGCCGGTGGCGACGACTACCTGACCAAGCCCTTCGCCTCCGACGAGATGGCGGCCCGGGTCGAAGTGCTGCTGCGGCGCAAGAACACGGTCAAGGATTTCGACACCAGCCTGCGGGTGGCGGACCTGGAACTGAACCTGATCAGCCGCGAGGCAACCCGCGCCGACCAGTTGCTGAGCCTGCTGCCCACCGAATACAAGCTGCTGGAATTCCTCATGCGCAACACCGGGCAGATCCTCTCGCGGATGATGATCTTCGAGGAGGTCTGGGGCTATCACTTCGACCCCGGTACCAACCTGATCGACGTGCACATCGGCCGCCTGCGCAAGAAGATCGACCCGCCCGGCATGACCCCGTTGATCCGCACCGTGCGAGGCTCGGGTTATGTCATTGCTGAACCCCTCTAAAGGCTGGCGTTCCTCCAGCAGCCGCCTGCTGGCGCTCTACAGCACGCTGTTCGTGGCCTGGAGCTGCATCCTCATGGGGGTGCTGTACTACGAGGTCTCCACCTACCTGGACAGCCTGGCCAAGCACTCGCTGATGCAGCGCCAGCACCTGTTCGCGCGCTTCGAGGGCGACCAGCTGGTGGAAGCCCTAACCACCAGCATGACTTTCGACATGCGCGCCATCGACGCCTACGGCCTGTTCGATGAGCAGCGCCGGCCCCTGAGCGGGCCGATCCGGCAGATACCCGACGACCTGCCCCTGGACGGCAAGATCCACGAACTGAAGAACTGCATCGACTCCGACGACCCGAGCCTGCCCCGCGACAGCTGCGACGCCGTGGCCACCCACACCCGGGATGGCCGCTGGCTGGTGCTGGTGCGCGACAACGGCTCGCTGTTCGCGGTGACCCGGATCATTCTCCACGCCCTGCTCTGGGGCATTTCCCTGACCATCATTCCCGGCGCCGCCGGCTGGCACCTGCTACGCCGCCGGCCCTTGCGGCGCATCCGCCAGATCCAGGCCAGCGCCGAAGCCATAGTCGCCGGCGACCTGACCCGGCGCCTGCCGCTGTCGGACCGGCGTGACGAGCTGGACATGCTGGCGGCCATCGTCAACGCCATGCTCGAACGCATCGAACGGCTGATGCATGAGGTCAAGGGCGTGTGCGACAACATCGCCCACGACCTGCGCACCCCGCTGACCCGCCTGCGGGCCCAGCTCTATCGCCTGCAGCAACAGGCCGAGGAAGGCTCGCCCCAGGCCCTGCAGATGGACCAGCTGCTGGCCGAGGCCGACACCCTGATGGCGCGCTTTCGTGGGTTGCTGCGGATTTCCGAACTGGAGGACCAGCAGCGGCGCTCGGGCTTCCTGGTGCTCGACCCCCTGCCCCTGCTGCACGAGCTCTATGACTTCTACCTGCCCCTGGCCGAGGAGGGCCAGTTGACCCTGGTGCTGGATGTACCAGCGAGCCTGCCCAGCCTCACCGGGGACCGCGCCCTGTTGTTCGAGGCCCTGGCCAACCTGCTGAGCAACTCCATCAAGTTCACCCCACCGGGGGGCGAAGTGATCCTGCGGGGGATCGACGACGACGGCAGCCCGCGCCTGGAAGTACTCGACTCAGGCCCCGGAATACCCGCAGCGGAACGGACGGCGGTGTTCCGGCGCTTTTATCGGGTGGATGAAAACAATGCCCAGGGCGGGTTTGGCCTTGGCCTGTCGATCGTCGCGGCGATTGTCAGCCTGCACGGTTTCAAGCTTGAAGTGGGCAGCAGCGAACGCGGCGGCGCGCGCCTGAGCCTGGACTGCCGGCCGAGCCTGATTGCCGACAATTGATCCCGGCCTCCACACCCCTATGTTCCGGTGTCTGTGACCCTGCGACCCTGTGATCCTGTAGCCGCTGCTGAGCCTGCGAAGCTGCGAAAAGGCCGGGCCGCGTTCGGTACGCAGGGCCTTGCTTGACGATCTTGCGCCAAACCTTCCGCGCTCTCACGCTCCCGGTGTCTTCTGCGTCGCAATGCCGCCCAAGCCGTTCACAGCCTGCATCAGCGGCTACAAGGCCTTGGGCAGTTGCCAGCCGTAGCGCACCGAGAGCATGCGCAGGGCGAAACAGACGGTGCCCGCCAGCCAGGCCGACCATAAAGGCGGCACGCCCAGGCGCCGGGCGATGACCAGGCTGGCCGCGCCGACAAAGGCCGAGCTGGCATACAGGTCGACCTGCAGCACCAGGGGAATGCGGGCCAGGACAATGTCGCGAATCACCCCGCCCCCCACCCCGGTCACCGTGCCCATGAGCATCGAGACAAAGGGCGAGATGCCGAAGTTCTGCGCCTTCTGCGTGCCCGCCACGGCAAACAGCCCCAGCCCCGCGGCGTCCAGCAGAATCAGCAGCGGCCCGGACCACCCCAGCACCCAGTCCCGTGCCACGAAGGCCAGCCCGCCCATCAGCAGCGCCAGCGCCGGGTACCGCCAGTCGGCCACGGCCTTGGGCGGCGTGGCGCCAATCAGCAGGTCACGGGTCACCCCTCCGCCAAGGGCGACGATAAAGGCGATCACCATCACCCCCAGCAGGTCCAGTTGGGCGCGCATGGCGCTGATCGCACCCTCCACGGCAAACACTGCAGTGCCCGCCAGATCCGCCACCAGCACGATGTTTTCCAGGCGCCGGGGCAAGCCCTGGGCCCGGGCGTTCATGGGCCCATCCAGAAAAGCGAGGTGATCAGAAAAATACGGCGCAGCAACAGGGTTGAAGGCATGCCCGGGCACCTGCAAAAGGCTGGAGATGACGGCCGGGAACCCGACCGTCGACCCTTTGCTTATAGTTCAGGCCGTGGGCTGTCGCCATCGACCGGCCCCGGTGCAAGGCCGGGTTCAGGGCGCCAGATCGAGCTGGCCCAGGGAGTTGCTACCCAGCTCATAGAGCAGTTCGTCGATGATCTTCTGCACATCGGCCTCGCTCTGCAGCGCCCG
>NZ_VYKE01000174.1:0-9735 GCF_032424515.1 Pseudomonas sp. JV245A | reverse complement strand
CCCTGGGACGTCCGGGGGAGATCACTCCGTACTTCGACAAACTGTCCAAGGAAGGCCTGCTGTTCGACCGCTTCTTCTCCAACGGCACCCACACCCACCAGGGCATGTTCGCCACCATGGCGTGCTTTCCCAACCTGCCTGGCTTCGAATACCTGATGCAGACCCCGGAAGGCAGCCACAAGCTGTCCGGCCTGCCGCAACTGCTCAGTGCTCGCAACTACGATGACGTGTATGTCTACAACGGCGATTTCGCCTGGGACAACCAGTCGGGGTTCTTCAGCAACCAGGGCATGACCAACTTCATCGGCCGTAACGACTTCGTCAATCCGGTGTTCTCCGACCCGACCTGGGGCGTGTCCGACCAGGACATGTTCAACCGCGGCCTGGAAGAGTTGAAGGCCCGGGAAGGCAAGGGGCCGTTCTATGCCCTGCTGCAGACCCTGTCCAACCACACGCCGTATGCCCTGCCCACGCCTTTGCCGGTGGACAAGGTGACCGACCGCGGCAGCCTCAACGAACACCTGACGGCCATGCGCTACTCCGACTGGGCCCTGGGCCAGTTCTTCGAGAAAGCGCGCAAGGAGCCTTACTTCAAGGAAACCCTGTTCGTGGTAGTGGGCGACCATGGCTTCGGCAACGAGCAGCAGATCACCGAAATGGACCTGGGGCGCTTCAACGTGCCCATGCTGATGATCGCTCCGGGCATCCAGGAAAAGTTCGGCCAGCGTGACCACACCGTGGGCACCCAGATCGACATCGTGCCCACCATCATGGGCCGCCTGGGTGGCGACGTACTGCACCAGTGCTGGGGGCGCGACCTGCTCAACCTGCCGGAAGGCGACAAGGGCTTCGGCGTGATCAAGCCTTCGGGCAGTGACCAGACCGTAGCGCTGCTGACGGCGGACCGGGTGCTGGTACTGCCCAAGGAAATGCCGCCACGGCTGTACAAGTACGAACTGGGTTCGGCACCGGGGGGCGAACTGATCCCGGATTCTGCCGATGAGGCGCAGCTCAAGCAGAAGCTGGAATCCTTCCTGCAGACGGCGACCAAGAGCTTGCTCGACAACACCGCAGGCGTGGTCAACGGGAAACCGGACTAAACGCTGTAGCGCCGGCCCTGTCATGCGGGGTTGGCGCAAGTTGCCCGCGTGAATAAAACACCCCACAAGTGGGGTGTTTTTTATTCGGGCTAATAAAAAGGCGCCGGTGAAGACCGGCGCCTTTTTACGTTCAAACATGCTCTGGGGCGAGCAATAAGGGCGTTATATCCTGCCCAGCAGCAAGAGTACCAACAGCACCACCAGCACGACGCCAATGATTCCTGAAGGCCCATAACCCCAGCTTCTGGAGTGCGGGAATACTGGCAGGCCGCCAATCAGCAGCAGAATCAGAATAACGATCAGAATGGTGCCCATGGCTGTTTCCTTATTGGAATAGAGTTGAACAACGCAGTTATTCAAGGACAAGTTCGTTTTAGGGATAAAGCGAACCGCTTAATAAATCCGACTCTGCGCCCTTCCAGAAAATTCCAAGTATTTTTAAAGCTTTCCGCTTTCGGTCTTATTTCCTTTGCGCCTGCCCGGAGCAGGGGGGGCGGATGACAGGTCGGGGGCACCGGGCCGGCGGTTTGCCCGGGGCATTCAGCACCCTGATGGTGCGTGGGTGGCGCAGGGGCCTTCGCTACACTGCGGCTCATCTTCCCCGGAACAACAAGGCAACTCTTATGCAAAATCGCATGATGATCACTGGCGCCGGCTCCGGCCTGGGTCGCGAAATCGCTTTGCGCTGGGCCCGCGAGGGCTGGCGGCTGGCCTTGTCCGATGTCAGCGAGGCGGGCCTGCAGGAAACCCTGAAACTGGTGCGTGCAGCCGGTGGTGACGGTTTTGTGCAGCGTTGCGATGTGCGTGACTACAGCCAGTTGACCGCCTTCGCTCAGGCCTGCGAGGTGAAGTTCGGCGGCATCGACATCATCGTCAACAACGCCGGCGTGGCCTCTGGCGGGTTCTTCAGCGAACTGTCGCTGGAAGATTGGGACTGGCAGATCGCGATCAACCTGATGGGGGTGGTCAAGGGCTGCAAGGCCTTCCTGCCGCTGCTGGAGCAGAGCAAGGGCAAGATCATCAATATCGCTTCCATGGCGGCCTTGATGCAGGGCCCGGCCATGAGCAACTACAACGTGGCCAAGGCCGGAGTGGTGGCGCTTTCCGAGAGCCTGTTGATCGAGCTCGCGCAGCAGGAAATCGGCGTGCATGTGGTCTGCCCGTCGTTCTTCCAGACCAACCTGCTGGACTCCTTCCGGGGGCCGACCCCGGCCATGAAGGCCCAGGTGGGCAAGTTGCTGGAAAACTCGCCGATCACCGCCGCCGAGATCGCCGACTACATCCATGCCCAGGTCGATGCCGGCCAGTTCATGATCCTACCCCACGAGCAGGGCCGCATGGCCTGGGCCCTGAAGCAGAAAAATCCCCAGGCGCTGTACGACGAAATGACCCTGATGGCCGACAAGATGCGCGCCAAGGCCAAGCAAAGCGCCAGTTGAGCTTGCCCAATCCCCCTGGGCGTCGTTAGGGTTGCCGGCATCCGACAATCCTGACGAGTTCCTGCATGCTCAATTACCTGTGGTTCTTCCTCGCCGCGCTGTTTGAAATCGCCGGCTGCTATGCGTTCTGGATGTGGCTGCGTCAGGGCAAGAGTGCCTTGTGGGTGATTCCCGCGCTGGTCAGCCTGACCCTGTTCGCCCTGTTGCTGACCAAGGTCGAGGCCACCTACGCCGGGCGCGCCTATGCCGCCTACGGAGGCATCTATATCGTCGCTTCGATTGGCTGGCTGGCAGTGGTGGAGCGGGTACGGCCCCTGGGTTCGGATTGGCTGGGGCTGGCGCTGTGCGTGATCGGGGCCAGTGTGATTCTGTTCGGCCCGCGCTTTTCCAATGGCTGAATAACCCGGCCCAGAGAAGCTGGGCCGGGGGTAGGGTCAGTCGAACAGCTCCTTGGGCACATCGTGCTTGAGCATCAGTTGGCACTGTTCGCTGTCCGGATCGAAGACGATTACCGCCTGGCCCTTGGTCAAGGCCTGGCGCACCCGCAGCACACGGGTCTCCAGGGGCGTTTCATCACCGTTGTCGGTGCCCTCGCGGGTTACGAAGTCCTCGATCAGGCGGGTCAGGGTGTCGACTTCAAGTTGGTCGTGGGGAATCAGCATGGGGGCCTCCGGCAAACAATCCGGGATCCTACTGCGCCCGGGGCCGTGCCGCCAGCCAGGGCGTGCACAAACGCCGGGGCGGGTTCAGGATTTCTGCCCCACCAGGCTGTCCACCGAGGGCACCCGGGTATCGCTTTCCATTTGTGCATCGTGCTCCAGTTGATGGCTGAAGCGGTCCAGTGAGCCCTGGGCCGGTTGCGCGTCGCTGGCAAATACCGGCGGGCTGAGGATGTAGGCCCCCAGCAGGCGGCTGAGTGCCGCCAGGCTGTCGATATGGGTGCGCTCATAGCCGTGGGTGGCGTCGCAACCGAAGGCCAGCAGCGCAGTGCGGATGTCGTGGCCGGCGGTGACCGCCGAATGGGCGTCGCTGAAGTAGTAGCGGAACAGGTCGCGACGCACCGGCAACTCGTGTTCGCCGGCCAGGCGCAGCAGGTGGCGGGACAAGTGATAGTCGTAGGGGCCACCGGAGTCCTGCATGGCCACGCTCACCGCATGTTCGCTGGAGTGCTGGCCCGGGGCGACCGGGGCAATGTCGATGCCGACGAACTCGCTGACGTCCCAGGGCAGGGCCGCTGCCGCACCACTGCCGGTTTCTTCGGTGATGGTGAATAGCGGATGGCAGTCGATCATCAGCGGCTCGCCGCTGTCGACTATGGCCTTGAGCGCGGCCAGCAGCGCGGCGACACCGGCCTTGTCGTCCAGGTGCCGGGCGCTGATATGGCCGCTTTCGGTGAACTCGGGCAAGGGGTCGAAGGCAACAAAGTCACCCACGCCTATCCCCAGGGATTCGCAGTCGGCGCGGGTGGTGCAGTAGGCATCCAGGCGCAGCTCGATGTGGTCCCAACTGATGGGCAGTTCGTCCACCGCGGTGTTGAAGGCGTGCCCGGAGGCCATCAGCGGCAGGACGCTGCCGCGCAACACGCCGTTGTCGGTGAACAGGCTGACCCGGCTGCCCTCGGCAAAGCGGCTGGACCAGCAGCCCACCGGGGCCAGGGTCAGGCGGCCGTTGTCCTTCACCGCGCGCACGCTGGCGCCAATGGTGTCCAGGTGCGCCGAGACGGCCCGGTCCGGGCTGTTCTTCTGGCCCTTGAGGGTGGCGCGAATGGTGCCACGACGGGTCAGCTCGAAGGGGATGCCCAGTTCTTCAAGGCGTTCGGCGACATAGCGCACGATGGTGTCGGTAAAGCCGGTGGGGCTGGGAATGGCGAGCATTTCCAGGAGGACTTTCTGCAGGTAGGCGAGGTCGGGTTCGGGAATCTTGCGGGTCATGGAAACTCCTGATGAGAAACGGCCATCGATGGTTTCGATGAGGGCATGGATGCAGGGCCAGGGGGCGCCTTCGCTGCCAAGCCAGCTCCTACCAGTGAGGGTAGGAGCCGGCTTGCCGGCGAAGGATCACGGCGCCGGTTGGCTGTGGGGAAACAGCAGGTCGACAAAACGTTCGGCGGTGGGTTGCGGTTCGTGATTGGCCAACCCGGCGCGTTCGTTGGCTTCGATGAACACGTACTCGGGCTGATCCGCCGCCGGCACCATCAGGTCCAGGCCCACCACGGGAATGTCCAGGGCACGGGCTGCGCGGATGGCGGCGTCGGCCAGGGTCGGATGAAGGATGCCGGTGACGTCTTCCAGAGTGCCGCCGGTGTGCAGGTTGGCGGTGCGCCGTACAAACAGCCGCTCCCCGGCGGCCAGTACGCTGTTGTAGTCGTAGCCGGCGGCGTGCAGGGTGCGCTGGGTCTCCTGGTCCAGGGGGATTTTGCTCTCGCCGCCGGTGGCCGCCTGGCGGCGACGGCTGCGGGCTTCGATCAGCGCGCCGATGGAGTGCTGACCATCACCGATGATTTCCGCGGGACGGCGGATAGCCGCTGCCACCACTTCAAAGCCGATCACCAAGATGCGCAGGTCCAGGCCTTCGTGGAAGCTTTCCAGCAATACCCGGCTGTCAAAGCGGCGGGCGTGGTCGATGGCCTTTTGCACCTCTTCGATGGTCCGCAGGTCCACCGCCACGCCTTGTCCCTGCTCGCCATCCAGGGGCTTGACCACCACCCGCTGGTGCTCGTCGAGAAAGCCCAGGTTGTCATCGGCGTTGCCCGCCAGTTGCTGCGCCGGCAGGTTCAAGCCAGCACCCTTGAGCACCTTGTGGGTCAGGCTCTTGTCCTGGCACAGGCTCATGCTGATGGCGCTGGTGAGATCGCTCAGTGATTCCCGGCAGCGTACCCGGCGCCCGCCGTGGCTGAGGGTGAACAGCCCGGCGTCGGCGTCATCCACCTGCACATCGATGCCCCGGCGATGAGCTTCCTCGACGATGATCCGCGCATAGGGGTTGAACTCCGCCTGGGGCCCGGGGCCGAGGAACAGCGGCTGGTTGATGCCGTTCTTGCGCTTGATGGCGAAGGTCGACAGGGTGCGAAAGCCGAGTTTGGCGTAGAGGTTCTTGGCCTGGCGGTTGTCGTGCAGCACCGACAGGTCGAGGTAGCTCAGGCCGCGGCTCATGAAGTGTTCGATCAGGTGGCGCACCAGCACTTCGCCGACGCCCGGGCGACTGCAGTCGGGGTCCACTGCCAGGCACCAGAGGCTGCTGCCGTGTTCCGGGTCCTGGTAGGCCTTGTGGTGATTGAGGCCCATGACGCTGCCGATCACCGCGCCGCTGTCTTCGTCCTCGGCCAGCCAGTACACCGGCCCGCCCTGATGGCGCGGGGTCAGCAGTTGCGGGTCGATGGGCAGCATGCCGCGGGCCTGGTACAGCTGGTTGATGGCTTGCCAGTCGGCTTCGCTCTGGGCGCGACGGATGCGGAAACCGCGAAATACCCGAGTGGCCTGGCGGTAATCGCTGAACCACAGGCGCAGGGTATCGGAAGGGTCGAGGAACAGTTGCGCCGGTTCCAGCCCCAGCACTTGTTGTGGCGCCGCCACATACAGAGCGATGTCGCGTTCGCCAGGTCGCTCGTTGAGCAACTCCCCGGCCAGGCTGGTGGGGTCGGGAAAGGTATGGCCGATCAGCAGGCGGCCCCAACCGCAATGTACCGCGATCGGTTCGCACCCGGGTTCGCTGCCGTCTTCGGCGAAGCGCGCCTGCAGGCGTTCATAGGACGGCGCCTGGCCGCGCAGCAGGCGTTGGCTGTAAGCCGTGGCGTGAGCTTTCATCGGTCAGATTCCTTGTTCGCTGAGCCACAGGTTCAATGCCGCCAGTTGCCACAGCTTGGAGCCGCGCAAGGGCGTCAACTGGCCCTGGGGATCGGTCAGCAGGCGGTCGAGCATGGCCGGCTTGAACAGGCCGCGATCCTGGCTCGGGTCCAGCAGCAGTTCGCGTACCCAGTCCAGGGTCGCGCCCTGCAAGTGCTTGAGGCCCGGCACCGGGAAGTAGCCTTTCTTGCGGTCGATCACCTCGCTGGGGATCACCAGCCGCGCAGCTTCCTTGAGCACCTGCTTGCCGCCGTCCGGCAACTTGAAGCGCGCCGGCACCCGGGCCGAAAGCTCCACCAGGCGGTAGTCGAGGAACGGCGTGCGCGCCTCCAGGCCCCAGGCCATGGTCATGTTATCCACACGCTTGACCGGGTCATCCACCAGCATCACCGTGCTGTCCAGGCGCAGGGCCTTATCCACAGCTGCGTCGGCGCCGGGCTGGGCGAAATGCTCGCGGACAAAATCCCCGGCGGCATCGTTGGCGGTCAGCCACTGCGGTTGTACGGTGGCCGCGTAGTCGTCGTAGCTGCGGTCGAAGAAGGCCGCACGGTAGGCCGCGTAGGGGTCGCTGGCGCCGTCCACCTGCGGGTACCAGTGGTAGCCGGCAAAGAGTTCGTCGGCGCCCTGGCCGCTTTGCACTACCTTGCAGTGCTTGGCCACTTCCCGGGACAGCAGGTAGAAAGCGATGCAGTCGTGGCTGACCATCGGCTCGCTCATGGCCCGAAAGGCCGCGGGCAACTGTTCGATGATTTCACGTTCATCGATGCGCAACTGGTGATGCCGGGTGCCGTAGTGCCGGGCAATCAGGTCGGAGTACTGGAACTCGTCGCCCCGCTCGCCACCGGCGTCCTCGAAGCCGATGGAGAAGGTCGACAGGTTGTCCACCCCGACCTCTCGCAGCAGGCCCACCAGCAAGCTGGAGTCGACACCGCCGGACAGCAGCACGCCCACATCCACCGCTGCCCGTTGGCGGATGGCCACCGCTTCACGGGTGCTGTCCAGCACCCGGTCACGCCAGTCTTCCAGAGTCAGGTTGGTTTCGTCGGCACGGGGGCCGTAGGGTAGGGTCCACCAGGTCTGCTGCTCGGTGCGGCCGTCGGCCTCGATACGCATCCAGGTGGCCGGCGGCAGTTTTTCGATGCCTGCCAGCAGGGTTCGCGGTGCTGGCACCACGGCATGGAAGTTCAGGTAGTGGTTGAGCGCCACGGGGTCGAGCAACGGGTTGATGTCGCCACCTTTGAGCAACGCCGGCAGGGCCGAGGCGAAGCGCAGGCGCTGGCCGGTGCGCGACAGGTACAGCGGCTTGACCCCGAGGCGGTCGCGGGCGATGAACAGGCGCTGGGCATCGCGCTCCCAGATGGCGAAGGCGAACATGCCGTTGAGCTTGGGCAGCAGGTCCGCGCCCCAGGCGTGGTAGCCCTTGAGCAACACCTCAGTGTCGCCGCCGGAATAGAAGGCATAACCCTTGCCTTCCAGTTCGGCGCGCAGTTCGGGGAAGTTGTAGATCGCGCCATTGAAGGCCAGGGACAGGCCCAGTTGGTTGTCGACCATGGGCTGCGCCGAGCCGTCCGAAAGGTCCATGATTTTCAACCGTCGATGGCCGAGGGCAATCGGGCCCTGGCTGTGAAAGCCCCAGGCGTCCGGGCCGCGAGGGGCCAGGTGGTGGGTGATTCGTTCAACCGCTGCCAGGTCGGCAGGTTGATGATCAAAGCGTAATTCGCCAGCTAGTCCGCACATAAGTCCTTACCGGTTTTTCCGTTGGGGAGAGTCAATCTGCCGCCGTCAAAAGGGCGGCTACCTGGAAACTGACCTGTGCGTAACTCGGGAGTTTTAGATCGATCGGTTATAAGTAGTTGAGTGGGGCCGGACGGTTGGATGTAGCGCTTGGTGCTGGCCAGCGGCCATTGGCGGCGCTGGAAAGTCAGCGCCGCCGCTCTGCTTCAGGCCTTGCCGCGAATCAGGCGACGCAGGGCAAAACGGTTCGGATGGCAGGCTTCGGCCACGCTTCTGGGCAGGGGCAGGGGCTCGTTTTCCAGCCAGGCGGCCAGCAGCTCGCCGGACAGCGGCGCGGTGATCAGCCCACGGGAACCGTGGCCACTGTTGATGTACAGGCCGTCGAGCCAGGGGCAGGGCAGGTCCGGCACCTGGCGCGCATCCTTGCCCAGGGCGGCGTAGGTTTCGGCAAAGGCAAGCGGGTCCGCCAGGGGGCCGACGATGGGCAGGTAGTCCGGGCTGGTGCAGCGGAAGGCCGCGCGGCCTTGCAGGCTGTCCAGGGGCAGTTGCTCGGCACCCAGGCGGTGCAGCAGGTCGCCGGAGATTTCCCGCAGCATCTCCAGGTTGCCGGCATGCTCGGCGCTGGTGGGGGTCAGGTCCTGGCTCTTGAAGTCGAAACTGGCGCCCAGGGTGTGTTCCCCCAGGCGCGCGGGGGCGACGTAGCCTTCGGCGCAGACCACCGTGGCCAGGCTCTGGCTTTGTGCGGTCTGGGGCAGGCGGGTGATCTGCCCGCGAATGCGCTTGAGGGGCAGGTCGGCGCTGGCCGGGAAGCGCTTGATCTCGGCCGCACCGGCGAGGATCACCACCGCGGCGCTGGCCAGCATCCGGTCGCCGTCCCAGGCTTGCCATTGCTCATCGACCCGACGCAGTTCCAGGACTTCCCGGTGTGCCAGGACCTGGATCCGCGGGTGGCTGGCCTGCCATTGGCACAGGGCCGGCGGATGCACCCAGCCACCTTCGGGGTAGAACAGGCCTCCGTGCTCAAGGCCGATACCGGCCCGGGCCTGGGCTTGGGGTTGGTCCAGCAGGTGCAGCAGGTCGGCGGGAAAAGCCGCGGCCAGTTGGGCCTGGCGCTCGGCTTCCTTGGCATTGAAGGCCAGTTGCAGCACGCCGCAGCCATCCCAGTCCTGGCCGCGCTGCAGGTGCTCCAGTTGGCGCCGGGTATAGCCGAAGCCGCTGAGGATCATCTGCGACAGGGCGGTGCCGTGGGCCGAGAGCTTGAGGTAGAGCACGCCCTGGGGATTGCCCGAGGCCTCCCGGGCCAGCTCTGCATGACGCTCCAGCAATTGCACCTGCCAGCCGCGGGCGGCCAGGCTGGCGGCGCTGGCACAACCGGCCAGCCCGCCGCCGATCACCAGGGCGGTCTTCTCTTGCCGCGGGGGGCGGGCGAACCAGGGCCTGGCCCTGGCCGGCGCCGGCGCATCCTCTGGCCAGCCGAGGAACTCGCCTCGCAGTACCTCCCATTTGTGGCCGATGCCCGGGGTGCGTTTCATCTTGAAGCCGGCACTGTTCAGCAGCCGGCGCACCCAGCCGGTGCTGGTGAAGGTACTGATAGTGGAACCTGGGGCGGCCAGGCGCGCC
>NZ_VYKE01000173.1:0-9779 GCF_032424515.1 Pseudomonas sp. JV245A | reverse complement strand
CCCGGCTGACCCCTGCACCATGGGCCCCGACGCCAAACAGGGCGCCGCGGGCCAGGGCGCTGCGCAGCGGCAGCCAGCGCAGCAGCACACCGCCGAGCATGGCCCCGAACACCCCGGTGAACATCACGAATACCGCGGTCAGCTCGGGTACGCCGCCCAGGTCATGGGCCAGGGGCATGGCGAACGGCGTGGTGATGGAGCGCGGCACCAGGGACAGGGTCACCGAGCTGTCCAGGGCCAGGGCCTTGGCCAGGCCGAACGAGCTGCCAATGGAAGCCGCGCTGCCCGCCAGCATGCCCAGCAGCAATGCCGACCAGTGGCGCATCAGCAGTTGCCGCTGCTGCCAGATGGGAATGGCGAAGGCCACGGTCACCGGCCCCAGTACCAGCATCAGCCAGTGGGTATTGGCGGCGTATTCGGCGTAGGCGGTGTGCAGCGGCACGGCGACCGCCAGCAGCAGGGCCGGCACCAGAATCAGCGGCGACAGCAGGTAGCGCCCGGTGCGCCGGTAGATCCAGCGGCTGAACAGGTAGGCGCCCAGGGTCAGGGCCAGCCAGAACACCGGCATGGCTTCAAGCTTCATGGCGCATCCTCCAGCGGCACACCAATTCCACGGTCAAGGCTGTCACCAGCATCACCAGCAGGGTGCTGACGCCTATTACCAGCAGAATCCGCCAGCCGTCCTGGCGCAGCAGGCCGCCGTAGTCCAGCAGGCTCATCAGTGCGGGAATGAAGAACAGCAGCATCTCGGCCATCAACAGGCCAGCCCCCAGCTGCAGGGCCGCCGGCTTGACCCAGCCCAAGGCGAAGGCCAGCAGCAACAGCGCAAGGCCCATGACCCCACCGGGAATCGGCCAGGGCAGCCAGCTGGCCAGTTGGCAGCCGAGAAAATAGATGGCCAGCAGCACCGCCAGTTCAAGAATCAGGCGGCCCAGGCGTTTGCAGGTGGAAATGTTCATGGTGGTTCGGTCCTCTCAGGGGCTTATTTTATGAAAAGCCCCATCATTACCGAAGCGAATTGTTAGACTGGAAGCCATTCCAATCTGGAATCAACGCCATGGATTTCAAACAACTGCGCAGCTTTGTCGAGGTGATCCGCCAGGGCGGCTTCACCCAGGCGGCCAGGACCCTGCACATCAGCCAGTCGGCGGTCAGCAAGCAGATCGCCCAGCTGGAACAGAGCCTCGGCACGCCCTTGCTGGAGCGCCAGGGTTCGCATATCCACCTCACCGCCGCCGGCAACGTGGTGCTGCAACGGGCCGAAGGCATGTTGCGCCTGCGCCACGAACTGCTCAGCGAACTGGACGACCTGAGCCAGCTGGCACGGGGGGAACTGCGCCTGGGGCTGCCGCTGCTAGGCAGTGACGCGCTGTTCGCCAGCCGTTTTGCCGAATACCGCCGGCGCTATCCGAATATCCAGGTGCAGTTGCTCGAAGGCGGCAGCCTGAATGTCGAACAGGCGGTGCGCAACGGCGAACTGGAACTGGGGGGCAGCCTGACCCCCAAGGACCCGGCGTTCGCCTACCAGCCCTTCTGCGATGAACCGCTGGATGCCTTGCTGCCCGCCGATCACCCCTTGGCGATGAACGCCCAGGTACGCCTGGAAGAACTGGCAGACACGCCGTTCCTCCTGTACCAGCGCAGTTTCGTGCTCAACGACCGGCTGTTGCAGGCCTGCCAGCAGGTGGGTTTCACCCCCAGGGAAGGCGGGCGCAGCGGCCAGGCGGATTTCCTGGCGGCGCTGGTGGCCGCCGGCCAGGGCGTGGTGCTGTTGCCCAGTGTGGTGGCCCGTGGCCTGGTGCGGCCTGGGGTGGTGCGCCTGACCTTGAAGGCGCCGGACTACCTGCGATGGGATATCGCCTTCATCTGGCGCCAGGGCGCTTATCTGTCCAAGGCAGCGCAAGCCTGGCTGGCGCTGCTGCGGGAACAGCCGGTCAGCCCCGCAGGGCGCTGATCAGCTCGGCCAGCCAGGGCTCGGCGTCGGTTTCCGGGGTCACGCTCTCGCTGGCGTCCAGGCGCAGCATGGGCAGCACTTCCTGCACGCCCAGCTCGGCGAACAGCTCGCGCATCTGCTCGCCACCGCCACAGAAGGTATCGCCGTAGCTGGAATCTCCCAGGCCGATGACCGCTCCGGGCAACCCGCGCCAGGCGGCGGGCAACTGATCGCGAATACTCGAATACAGCGGCAGCAGGTTGTCCGGCAACTCGCCCATGCCGGTGGTGGAGGTCACGGCCAGAAACGCCTGCGGGGCGAAGGCCTGAAGCTCGGCCAGAGTGGCGCGCGAGTTGTGCCAGGCCTCGAAACCTGCGGCGTTGAGGAGTTTGGCGGCATGCCGGGCGACTTCTTCAGCCGTGCCGTACACCGAGCCGGAAAGGATGGCGACTTTCATCAATCTGATCCTGAAGCTGACTAAAAGGCTGGGATATTAACAGCTACGGAGTAAAATCCCGCCTGTGCCGCCACCTCTGCTGCAAAGCGCTGGTGGACAGCGGGCCAGCCTCTCTTACACTCCAGCACTTGCTGATCGAAAGCGGAACTTCAGGATGATCAACGCTCATCTGCTGCAACGGATGATCAACGCCTCCAACGACGGGATTGTGGTCGCCGAGCAGGAAGGCGAAGACAACATCGTGATCTATGTGAACCCGGCCTTCGAGCGGCTGACCGGCTACAGCGCCGACGAAGTGCTGTACCAGGATTGCCGCTTCCTGCAATCCGGGGACCGTGACCAGCCAGGCCTGGAAGTGATCCGCCAGGCCCTGCGACAAGGCCGGCCGTGCCGCGAGGTGCTGCGCAACTACCGCAAGGACGGCAGTCACTTCTGGAATGAGCTGTC
The DNA here is from genome assembly GCF_032424515.1 of Pseudomonas sp. JV245A. NCBI lineage: Bacteria > Pseudomonadati > Pseudomonadota > Gammaproteobacteria > Pseudomonadales > Pseudomonadaceae > Pseudomonas > Pseudomonas sp. JV245A. The sequence goes on along the minus strand of NZ_VYKE01000173.1, from coordinate 6,942 downwards.
GATCACCCCGGTATTCAATGACAGTGATCAGCTGACCTATTTCATCGGCGTGCAGAAAGACGTCAGCGTCCAGGTCAAGGCCCAGCAACGCTTGCTCCAGCTGGAGCAGCAACTGGCCGAAGTGCAAGCTGAACTGGCCGCCCTCAAGGCGACCAGCGGCCACTAATAAATCGCGGAATTCGTGGTCGTAGGGATATTCCCCGCCGATCTGTCCTCCACCCTCCGAGCAACATCATGCAGCGTGACGCCCTCCTCACCCAGGATGAACTGGACTTCATCCAGACCATGCAGCACAACCCGCAGCTCAATGTGCGTGATACCACCTCGAGCCTGATGGTCAATGGCGGCGCGCAGATCCGTGACCTGCTGACGCGCCTGGCGGCCAATGAAAAGGTCACCATCCAGGCCCGTTTCGACAACCAGCAGATGACCTTCCCGCTGCAGCTGGTGGAAGACGAATTCCATGCCCTGCACCTGCGGCTGGGGGTGCCGAGCATCTTCGAGGATGGGCCCATGGTGCGCCCCTGGCGCCTGGCCCTGGAGCAGCCGGTGGCCCTGGAAAATGCCAGGGGCCAGCCTGGCCGCCTGTGGGTTCGGGAGGTCTCGTTCAAGGGGATATTGGTGGAGATCCGCAACGGTACCCGGCCACCGCGGCAGTTCGCCCAGTGGTTCAGCCCCTCGGGCTATGAACGGATTGCCCTGCACGGGCGCTTCGAGCGCCAGACCGAAGCCGGTTTCTACGCCTACCGCCTGGATCAGAGCGACCTGGAAGAAACCGAGCGCCTGCGCCAGTTCATCCTCCAGCAGCACCGCCACAGCCATCCGGCATTGCACGCCTGAAGGCTAGCGCCTCAAAGGAACCCGCGCAGGCGCTGCTGCATCAAGCGCCCCTCGTTACCCAGGCAAGCCACCGGCGAACCGACCAGGCTGTCCTGGGCCAGGTCCGCCGCGTCCCCGGCCAGCAGCAATGGGCAATCCAGGGTCAGTGCCAGGCGCTTGAGGCGCTTGGGCAACTCGGCCGAGGGTGCGTGATTGGAAAACACCACCAGGGCTACCGGCGCGACCTTTTCGCAGACCAGGGTCAGTTCCTCCAGCGGCACACCTGGGCCCAGCAGGCGCACACCGATCGGATCTTGCCCGAGCATCAGCGCCGCCACCAGCAGCTCCAGTTCGCGGCATTGCTCATTGAGCGCCGTCAGCAGCAGATAGCGGCTCTGGGTGGCGCGTTGCAACAGCAGGCGCTGGGTAATCCGCGCCCGCAGGAAGCCATCCAGGAACAGCCATTCGCTGGTCTGGCCAAAAGCCTCGCGCGCCAGCAGTAACTGCTTCCAGAACGGCAGGAAGATGTCCTGGAACACCACCGGCAAGGCATAGCTGGAGAAGATCTGCCCGTAGAGGCGCTCAAGCTGCTCCTCATCGAACGCGCTGACCGCCAGTTTCAATTGATCGCGCCACTGGCCGTATTCGCCCTGCAAGCCGCCATCCACCGGAGCCTTGAGCTGGGCCTGGGCAGCCCGGCCCTTGGCCAGGATCTTGCCCACTTTGCTCACCGCCACGCCGCGTTCGATCCAGCCGAGAATCTCACGCACCGCCTCAACATCGTGCATGGAGTACAGGCGATGCCCACTTTCGGTGCGTGTCGGCTGAATCAGACCGTAGCGTCGTTCCCAGGCCCGCAGGGTCACCGGGTTGATTCCGGTCAGGCGCGCCACCTCACGGATCGGAAACAACTCGTCCTGACGAACGGCTTCGGGGGCGTGAGGGGCGGGGGCAAGTTCAGTCATGACGGGCATCTGGGAAGAAAACACCGGGAAACAAAGTGGCGATCATTCTACTCCCCTCAGGTGGCGATGCTTCAAGCACGAGAAAAACCGACCGCCGTCATTGGTGCCTGGGCAGCAATCAGGAATAATCCTTGCTTGCTTCAGGCGCGGCCCGCCACCCCGGTGCCTCGTCAAGCGACTGCCTTACCCAGGCAGCGCATTGGTTTTACGGAGATACATAATGTCTACCTCACCCGTCACCCTGATGGTTGCCCGGCGCGTTGCCGACGGCCGTTACCAGGACCTGATCGCCTGGCTGCGCGAAGGCGAACAACTGGCCACCGACTGTCCCGGCTACCTGGGTTCCGGCGTTCTTGCGCCGCCCCCCAACGATGACGAATTCCAGATCATCTTCCGCTTCGCCGACGAATCCACCCTGCATACCTGGGAACACTCCGCCTCGCGTACGGCCTGGCTGGCCCGGGGCAGCGACCTGTTCGCCCACCCTTCGGAGCACCGGGTCAGCGGTATCGACGGCTGGTTCGGCGCCGCCGGCCATCGCCCGCCGCGCTGGAAGCAGGCCGTGGCCATCTGGCTGGCATTCTTCCCGGTGTCACTGCTGTTCAACTTTGTCCTGGGCCCGTTGCTCGGCGACCTGAGCCTGCTGCCTCGGGTATTTGTCAGCACCCTGGCCCTGACCCCGCTGATGGTCTATTTCTTCATTCCGCTGTCCACCCGGCTGCTGGCCAACTGGCTCAACAGCACACCGGCCCGACCGCTGCCGGCCACCCCCTCGACGCAGAATCCGTGATTCGCCGGCAAGCCGGCTCCTACCACACCTCGCGCAATATTTGCGCCTACCGTAGAAGCTGGCTTGCCAACGAAAAAAACCCGCAAGATCGCATTCGCCGGCAAGCCCGTTGCCTGCAGGCACAGGGCCTTCCCTCGCTGGTATAGTTTTCCCACTACCCGCGACGCGAGCCCTTCATGAACACCTCTCCTGCCCCGATCCTGATCACCGGCGCCAGCCAGCGAGTCGGCCTGCATTGCGCCCTGCGCCTGCTCCAAGACGGGCAGCCGGTGATCGTCACCTACCGCAGCCAGCGCCCGGGCCTTGAGGCCCTGCGGGAAAAGGGCGCGACCCTGCTGTTCGCCGATCTCTCCAGCGAAGCCGGGATCCTGGCCCTGATCACCGAGCTGAAAAACCGTACCCAGAGCCTGCGGGCCATCGTCCACAACGCCTCGGAATGGCTGGAGGAGAGCCCAGGCGACGAAGCAGCGGCCTTTGCCCGGATGTTCGGCGTGCACATGCTGGCGCCCTACCTGATCAACCTGCATTGCGCCGAGTTGCTGCAGCGCTCGAGCCCGGCGGACATCATCCACATCAGCGACGACGTGACTCGCAAGGGCAGCAGCAAGCACATCGCCTACTGCGCCAGCAAAGCCGGCCTGGACAGCCTGACCCTGTCCTTCGCAGCGAAATACGCCCCGACAATCAAGGTCAACGGCATTGCCCCGGCCCTGCTATTGTTCAACCCCGACGACGACGCGGCGTACCGCGCCAAGACCCTGGCCAAATCCGCGCTGGGCATCGAACCCGGCAGCGAAGTGATTTACCAGAGCCTGCGCTATCTGCTGGACAACCCCTATGTCACCGGCACCACCCTGACCGTCAACGGCGGGCGGCACCTCAAGTAAGCCGGCCCCTGTGAGGACCTTGCATGACCCTTTCCCTGCCCCAGCACTATCGCGAGATCCTCAAGGACCTGGGCGAAGACCCCGAGCGCGAAGGCCTGCTCGATACCCCCAAGCGCGCGGCCAAGGCCATGCAGTACCTGTGTCACGGCTACGGCCAGTCGCTGGAGGACATCGTCAACGGCGCGCTGTTTGCTTCCGACAGCGATGAAATGGTGATAGTCGCCGACATCGAGCTGTATTCCCTGTGCGAACATCACCTGCTGCCCTTCATCGGCAAGGCCCATGTGGCTTATATTCCTACCGGCAAGGTCCTGGGGCTGTCGAAGATCGCGCGGATCGTCGACATGTTCGCCAGGCGCCTGCAGATCCAGGAAAATCTCACTCGGGAAATCGCCGACGCGGTACAGAGCGTGACTCAGGCCGCCGGCGTCGCGGTGGTGATCGAGGCCAAGCACATGTGCATGATGATGCGCGGCGTCGAGAAACAGAATTCCACCATGCACACCTCGGTGATGCTCGGCGCCTTCCGCGATTCGAGCACCACTCGCCAGGAATTCCTGCAATTGATTGGACGGAGCAAGTAGCAATGCCACAACTTCAGCCAGGAATGGCTCGTATCCGAGTCAAGGACCTGCTCCTGCGGACCTACATCGGAATCAACGAGGAAGAGATCCTCAACAAGCAGGATGTGCTGATCAACCTGACCATCCTCTACGCGGCCCAGGACGCGGTGCGGGACAACGACATCGACCACGCACTGAACTACCGCACCATCACCAAGGCGATCATTGCCCATGTCGAGGGCAACCGCTTTGCCCTGCTGGAGCGCCTGACCCAGGAGCTGCTGGACCTGGTGATGAGCAACGCCTCGGTGCAGTACGCCGAAGTCGAAGTCGACAAACCCCACGCCCTGCGTTTTGCCGAGTCGGTGTCGATCACCCTCGCGGCCAGCCGCGCCAGCGCCTAGAAAACTGCCACAAGTGGCAAGTGCCCGCCTGGGCGCTTGCCCCTGTCCCGGAGAAACCCCATGACTGAACAACAACGCCTGGAACTGGAAGCCGCGGCCTTTCGCCGCCTGGTGGCCCACCTGGACAGCCGCAAGGACGTACAGAACATCGACCTGATGAACCTCGCCGGGTTCTGCCGCAACTGCCTCTCCAAGTGGTACAAGGCCGAGGCCGACGAACGCCAGATCGAGGTCAGCCTCGATGACGCTCGTGAAGTGGTGTATGGCATGCCCTACGCCGAATGGAAAAATCTCTACCAGAAAGAAGCCAGCGCCGAGCAGCAAGCGGCGTTCGCCAAAGGAAAACCCCAATGACTGACCTGAACACCCTGCGCGCCAGCCTGAACAGCGGTGAACACGCTTTTGCCGACACCCTGGCCTTTGTCGCCGCCGGCTATGACTACCAGCCCCAGGCCTTCAACAACGGCGGCGTGGAAAACGCCGCCGGGCAGAACGAAGGTTCGTGCAAGACCTTGGGCCTGGCCCTGCTGGAAGGCCTGAGCGACGAAGAGGCCCTGCTGGCCTTCGGCGAACACTACCGCTCGGTACTGGCCACCCCCGAAGGCACTGACCACGGCAATATCCGCGCCCTGATCGTTCACGGCCTGGCCGGGGTCAAGTTCTCCGCCCAGCCGCTGACCCGCCGCTGATCCGCATTCTGTAGGAGCTGGCTCGCCAGCGAAGGCGTCAGCACAGCGGCGCAAGGCTCGAGGGCCTGTTCGCCGGCAAGCCGGCTGCTACCGTGCAACACCCATAAAAAAACCGGCTTGCGCCGGTTTTTTTTATGGGTGGCAAATCAGAACGAAGCGTTCTGCAGGCCGTCCAGGTAACGCTCGGTGTCCAGTGCCGCCATGCAACCGGCGCCGGCCGAGGTGATGGCCTGGCGGTAAACGTGGTCGGCCACGTCGCCGGCAGCAAAGATGCCCTCGACGCTGGTGGCGGTGGCATTGCCGTCACGGCCGCCCTGCACGACCAGGTAACCGTCCTTGAGGGTCAGCTGGCCTTCGAACAGCGAGGTATTCGGGGTGTGGCCGATGGCGATGAACACGCCGTCGACCTTCAGCTCGTCGAAGCTGCCGTCGTTGTTCTTCAGGCGGGCACCGGTCACGCCCATGTTGTCACCCAGGACTTCGTCCAGGTTGGCATTGAGCTTGAGGATGATCTTGCCTTCGGCCACCCGGGCGTTGAGCTTGTCGATCAGGATCTTCTCGGCGCGGAAGGTTTCGCGACGGTGGATCAGGGTCACGGTGCTGGCGATGTTGGCCAGGTACAGCGCTTCTTCAACAGCGGTGTTACCGCCACCGACCACTGCCACCGGCTTGTTGCGATAGAAGAAGCCGTCGCAGGTGGCACAGGCGGAAACACCCTTGCCCATGAACGCTTCTTCCGAAGGCAGGCCCAGGTAGCGAGCGCTGGCACCGGTGGCGATGATCAGGGCGTCGCAGGTGTAGGTCGCGCTGTCACCGGTCAGGGTGTAGGGCTTGGCTGCGAAGTCCACGGCATTGATGTGATCGAAGACGATTTCAGTCTCGAAACGCTCGGCGTGCTCGCGCATCCGCTCCATCAGGGCCGGGCCGGTCAGGCCATGCACGTCACCGGGCCAGTTGTCGACTTCGGTAGTGGTGGTCAGCTGGCCACCGGCCTGCATGCCGGTGATCAGCAGCGGCTTCAGGTTGGCACGGGCGGCATAGACGGCGGCGCTGTAACCGGCAGGGCCGGAACCGAGAATAATCACACGCGAATGGCGTACTTCAGACATGACTCACTCCTATCGACCGGCCCGGCTAGCCTGGCGCGGAACGCCGGATTGCCGGCTGGAATAAAAAAGGACGGCGAAACCTTGGGGAAGGCTTGAACTCGTCCGTCCAAAAAATAATGGGTGAAGCGTATAGAGGGGGCGAAGATTAAGGAAATACGGTTTAACAATCCAGCTCATAGGCGGTCTCTATCCTCAGGAGGCCTATTTGAAAGGGTCTTTGTTACCGTTGATGTCGACCGCTTCGCCGTGCTTTCGCCCCCAGGACAAAGCCGGTAAGGTCGGCGCGTTTTCATTCTGCTCGGAGCGCTCTATGCCCGCCCCTGTCCTGTCCGGCCCGCAATACCTGCGTGAAGGCCTGAAGCTGGTCCTCAGCCCCGGCCTGCGCCTGTTCGTGCTCCTGCCCCTGGCAATCAACCTGGTGCTGTTCGTCGGATTGATCTATTTCGCCGGCCATCAATTCAGCCTCTGGGTCGATGCGCTGATGCCGTCCCTGCCCAGTTGGCTGAGTTTCCTCAGCTATGTCATCTGGCCGCTGTTCGTGGTGCTGGTGGCCTTCATGGTGTTTTTCAGCTTCACCATGCTGGCCAACATCATCGCCGCACCCTTCAACGGCTTCCTCTCGGAAAAAGTCGAAACCGTGGTGCGCGGCACCGATGATTTCCCGCCCTTCAGCTGGGGTGAGCTGATTGCCATGATCCCCCGCACCCTGGCGCGGG
>NZ_VYKE01000172.1:0-9943 GCF_032424515.1 Pseudomonas sp. JV245A | reverse complement strand
GAGCGCGGCACCATCGGCCAACTGCCCGACGGCCGCCCCAACGGTTTCCTGGTGGACGCCGGCTGGGACCGGGTGGCCGCGAAAATGCCGGTGCCGGGGCCCGAGCAGATGCTGCGCGCCGCGCAGTCGGCCCTGCATTACAACAACAGCCTGGGGATTACCGCCTGGATGGACCCGGCCGCCAACGCCGCCCCCGGCGAAGCGGTGTTCGCCCTCAAGCCCACCGAGCACACCGTCGGCGTGCTGCCGGCCTACAAGGCCCTGGCCGAGAGCGGCGGGATGACCGCCCACGTCGCCGCCCTGCTGGTGGCCAACCCCCGCAGCCGGCCGGCCGACCTCGACACCCTGGACAAAGTGCGCCAACAGTTCCAGGGCATTCCCAACCTGACCCTGCCGGGCATCAAGATCTTCGCCGACGGGGTGATCGAATACCCGGCGCAGAGCGCGGCGATGCTCGAGCCTTACAGCAACTCGCACAAACCCGGCGAACTGCTGATCGACCCGGCGCATTTTGGCGAACTGGTCAGCGCCATCGACCAGCGCGGCTGGCTGGTGCACATCCACGCCATCGGCGACCGTGCGGTGCGTGAGTCGCTGAACGGCATCGAGCAGGCGCGCAAGGATCGCCAGAGCGGCATCAGCCACTCCATCACCCACCTGCAGATGGTCAACCCCAAGGAGTTCGCCCGCTTCAAGCCGCTCAACGTGATTGCCTCGATGCAACTGCTCTGGGCCTCGGCCGACGACTACACCCTGGACATGATCAAGCCCTACGTCAGCGCCCTGGCGTTCCGCTACCAGTACCCGGCGCACTCGCTGCTCAAGCAGGGCGCGACCCTCGCCGGCGCCAGCGACTGGCCGGTGTCGTCGCCCAACCCGTGGAACGCCATGGCCCAGGCCATCACCCGCCAGGGGCCACTGGGGGTGCTCAACGCCGACGAACGCCTGGACCGCGAAACCCTGTTCTATGCCTACACCCAGAATGCCGCGCGCACCCTGGGCCTGGAACAGCAGATCGGCTCGCTGACGGCCGGCAAGCAGGCTGACTTCATCGTCCTCGACCGCGACGTGTTTACCGTGGACGAAAAGGCCCTGCATGAAACCCAGGTGCTGCAGACCTGGTTCGCCGGCCGCGAGATCTACAGCCGCCCACTCTGACCCCGCGCCACCGTTGCACCGCCTGCCCCGCGCCCTGGTGACGCCGGGGTACGGCGCCGCCTTGCCCGCTCCCCCATAACAATCACAACAACGGGATACCCATGAAGACCCTCACCCTGCTCACCCTGGGCGCCGTGTGCCTGCTGCCGCAGGCCGGCCACGCCCTGCCCCTGACCGACGACCTGGCCGTGGAGCTGGAGCTGACCCTGGCCAGCGACTACCGCACCCGCGGCATCTCCCAGACCCAGAACGACCCCGCGGCCCAGGCGGCCGTGACCCTGCTGCACAGCAGCGGCCTGTACCTGGGCACCTGGAGCTCCAACGTCGATTTCGGCGGTGGCCTGAAGACCCGCCAGGAAGTCGACTACTACGGCGGCTGGCTGTGGCAGGCCAGCGCAGACATCAGCCTGGACCTGGGCTACCTGAAGTACAGCTACCCCCGGGAAGCCCAGTTCAACCAGAGCGAGGTGTACGGCATCCTCAGCGTCTACGGGGTCAAGCTGGGGGCCTATTACTCCGACGATGCCCCCGGCATCGACAGCCAGCAGAGCACCCTGTACCGCTACCTTGGCTACGAGACCCGACTGCCCCTGGAACTGGGGCTGCAACTGCGCTACGGCCAGATGGACTTCAAGGACCCGCGGCTGATCCGCGCCTCGGGCCAGGGCGAGGACAGCTACCACGAATGGGAAGCCAAACTGACCCGGGAAATGGCCGGGCTGGAACTGGGCCTGAGCTACATCGACACCGACCTGTCCCGCAGCCAGTGCACCAGCAACTACGGCTTCAGCGACCTGTGCGGAGCGACCTGGGTGGCCAGCATCAAGAAGACCTTCTGAATGCCCATCCCGAAGGCCACCTTCGCTGGCAATGCCCCCCACAAATCCCGTAGGAGCCGGCTTGCCGGCGAAGGGGCCCGAAAGACTGGCACCCGCCTCAAGGCCGCCTTCGCTGGCAAGCCAGCGCCTACAAAAGCCCGCAGGAACAGGCCGGCAATGCGCCCCACAAACCCCGTAGGAGCCGGCTTGCCGGCGAAGAGGCCCGACAGGCATGCGCCCTGGGATCAGCCGCGCTGCAGGATGCGGTCCATCACCCGGTCGGTCTTCAGGGCTTCGCTGGCCAGGGCCGGGTGCCGGATCTGGCCGCGGATATGGGCGTTCATGCCCTGCACGTGATGCCACTGGATGTGCGCGGGGTTGTCGATGAACAGGTTCAGGGTCTCTTCGGCTTCAAGTTGCAGCGGATGCTCGTCGAACACGGAAAAAGTGATGCGCCCCTGGCTGCCGATGATTTCCACCCGGTCTACCCGGCGGTCGGCGACGAAGTTCCAGGCGCCGCTGCCCAGCGCCCCACAGGCGAAGCGCCAACTGGCGCTGACCGCATCCTCGGCGGCATACAGCCCGGCCTGGCGGGTGCTGAAGCCGGCCACCTCGACGATATCGCCCAGCAGGTACTGGAACAGGTCCAGGCCATGGCTGGCCAAATCGGCGAAATAGCCGCCGCCGGCCACTTGCGGGTCGGTACGCCAGTTGGCCGCGCCGCTGCGGTCGGCCTCGGAGGCAGCCTTGCTCAGGCTCCAGTGCAGGTGCCGGACCTCCCCGATGCGCCCATCCGCCAGCCATTGCCGCACCTGCGCAAAGCGCGGCAAGGAACGCCGGTAATAGGAGACGAACAGATGCAGCCCGGCCTGCTCGAAGGCCTGCTGCATGGCCAGGCTTTGCCCGGCATGCAGGGCCATGGGTTTTTCCACGCAGCAATGCTTGCCGGCGGCGGCCACTTGCAGGCTGTAGGCGTAATGGCTGTCGGGGGGCGTGGCGATGTACACCGCGTCCACCTCGGGGTCGTCGATCAGGGCCTGGGCATCGGTGTACCAGCGGGCAATGCCATGGCGCTGCGCATAGTCGCGCACCGCCTCGGGGCGGCGGCCCATCACCGCCACCAGCGCCGACCCCGGAACCTTGTAGAAGGCCGGACCGCTCTTGCGCTCGGTGACACTGCCGCAACCGATCATGCCCCAGCGCACGGTCTTCAGCGGCTCGGCCCCGGTGTTCATTTCGACGCTTGCAGCGCGCGCAGGTCGAGCTGGCCGTTGTGCAGCGGCGGGCACCAGTAGTAGCCCCCGGTGATCGGCCGGCTCATGCGGTACAGGCCGTCGGTGATGCCGTCTTCCAGGCCGCTCATGCGCCGCAGTTGGGCTTCGAAGGCGTTCAGGGTGTGGCCGAAGGCAAGGAACATCAGGCCACCCTTGTCACCTTCGATCCACGGCATCGAGCGGCGCACGAGAAAGGCTTCCGGGGCGAAGCTTTCCTGGGCGGTGCGCTTGACGTGGGCCGAGACCGGCGCGTCGTCCAGTTCTTCGTTGTCGCTCAGGCGCCGGCCCATGATGTGGTCGCGCTCTTGCTGGTGCATCGCGGCAAAGCCCTGGAAGTCGTGCTGCCACTGCTGGATCGCGGCAAAGCTGCCACCGCGCAGGCCGTCTTCGCCCTCGGCCAGTGCCGCGGCCACGGCGGCTTCGTCCTGAGGGTTTTCGGTGCCGTCTTCATAACCGGTGAGGTCGTGGCCGGTCTTGTGGCGGAAGGTCTCGTTCATGCCGACCAGGCGCAAGGCCGGGGCCAGGGCGGCCGCCAGCTCGTTGCTGCGGTGCAGCAGCTCGCCGCGATCATCACCGTGCAGCCAGACCCACAGCGCGTGCTGGGTCGAAGGGTTGTCCACGCCCACGCCGGTCAGCGCCGGGAACGCCTTGAGCCCCTGCACTCGCGCGCCCAGGGCCTTGACCAGTGACGCGCCAAAACCTGCCACCGCCGTTGCGCCATCCACCCGTGCCAGCAACTGGTCGAGGGCCTGGGGCAACGCCTCGATGGACTCAAGGGCAAAGAACAGGTGGCGGGCCTGGGACGGAACGGGTGCAGCGAGGATGCCGGGCTGGTAGTAACTCATGGGAACTCCTGAATAAAGGCGCAGGAGTTTACCGCCATGGGCTGCCGGCGTCAGCGTCGAAAGGGGCAAGGCTTGTCACCGCTTGCGCGGCGACGTTGCAAGGCCGTGGTGAAAAGGCCGGGCCGGGGTTGTGTAGCCGCTGCCGCAGGCTGAGAACGGCATGGGCGGCATTGCGACGCAGCAGACGCGGGGATCTTGAGGCCGCTCAAGGTTCGACGGGAGATCGCCAAGCAAGGCCCTGCGGGCCTTTGCGCAGCCTCGCGGGCTCGGCAGCGGCTACAGGGCGGCCTTCAATGCAGCGCCGCCTCTTCGCGAAAGGCGCTGGGGCTCAGGCCGGTCCAGCGCTTGAAGGCCCGGCGGAAGCTGCGCACGTCGCTGTAGCCGACCTCTTCGGTGATGCGTTCGATGGACAGCTCCGGGTTGCCCAAGAGGTTCAGGGTTCGCGCCTGGCGCACCCGTTCCAGCAGCGCCTCGAAGGTCAGGCCGTGTTCGGTCAGGCGCCGGCGCAGGGTGCGCCCGCTCATGTTCAAATCCCCCGCCACCTGCTCGATGTGGCTGCCGGCCCGCAGGTCCCGGCTCAGGGCGCGCTCCACCGCCTGGATCAGGTCCATCTTCTGGTGCACCTGGGCGCTTTCCAGTTCCAGCAGCTTGAGCGCCTGGCGCAGCGCCACCGGATGATGGTTGGGCAGCGGCGCCTGCAACCAGCGGGCCTCGATCACCATGCGCGCCTGCAGACAGCCGAACTGCACGTGGGGGCCCAGCAACCGGGTATAGAGCTCGGCATAGGCCGGCGCGGCGTGCATGAACTCCACCCGTAGGGCCTGGAAATCCGCGCTGACCAGGGCCCGGCCATAGATCAGCAGGCTGGCGAAGAACTCTTCCGCAGCAAAGATCTGCACCTCGCCGTAGGGCAGGCGGCATTGCAGCTCGACAAAGAACTCTTCGCCCTGGCGCCCGACATCGGCGCTGACGATGGTGCCGGAGGTGTGCTGATGGCGGATGCCCAGCTCGAAGGCGTCGCCCAGGGTCCGGCACAACGACAACGCATGCCCCAGCAGGCCCAGGGTGCCCAGCACATTGCGGCTGCCGACCCAGAGCCCCAGGCCCTGCTGCGGCAATGCCGCCAGGGCACGTTCGATCATCGCCACCGCCTGGCGATAGGAGATGCGCAGGGTCGGGTCCTGCAGGTCGTCCAGGGTAAAGCCCAGGCCGCGACACAGGCGCTCGGCGCTGACGCCCTTGGCTTCGGCGACATCCGCCAGGGTCTGCAGCAGGAAGGGTGAAACCAGGGCCAGCTGGTCGTGGGCATCGGCGGCTTTGATCTGCATGGGAGTGGGCTTCCGGGCCGCTTGAGCGGCTGTTTTTATTGTCGGTCAGGCACCGGTGCCAAGGCTTCACCGGCGGTTCAAGCATATCCCGTTGCCTGGGGTTTTACGGGGGAATGTAACAAAGCATTGCAAAGTGTCCGACAAAGTCCCCCTCCCTGTCCGCCAATACCCTGCCCCGCGCCCGGCCCAGGGCTTATTTCTATGGGGCGGACGGCGTGCCTGCCGCCGCGCCCCCACTAACAATAAGAATGAGCCCAACCATGCACCCGACCCGCCTCACTCGCTCCCTGCACCTGGGCGTGGCCCTGGCCGCCTGCGCCAGCCTGAATGCCCAGGCCACCGAATCCGGGGTCGACAATATCGGCCCCGGCACCGACGGCTTCTACGTACTGCCCCTGAGCCCCGACCAGCTCCCGGAGCACATGTTCGCCTTCAACCTCTACTACAACCATTACCAGGCCAGGAAGCTCGATATCAGCTCCTTTGGCGGCAAGGTCCAGGAGGTCAGGATCACCTCCGACGCGATCATCCCGCGCCTGGACTACCTGAGCCCGCTGCGGGTCCTGGGCGGGCGCCTGGGGGGCTACGTGGCCCAGCCCTACCTGCGCCAGCAGGTGTCGCTGTACGGCCAGAGCGACCGCCGCGAAAGCATGGGCGATACCACCTTCGCGCCGATCATCCTGTGGGACATGGGCCCCGACCTGACCCTGGGCGCGGCCTTGGAAGTGACCCTGCCCACCGGGCAGTACGATGCCGATCGGCTGGCCAACACCAGCAACAACTTCACCACCTACAAGCCGCTGTTCTCCATGACCTGGCTGCCCAGCGAACGCACCGAGCTGTCGTTCAAGAGCACCTACAGCTTCAACCAGGAAAACCACGCCACCCACTACCGTTCCGGGCAGATCTTGCACTTCGACTATTCGGCCAGCTACCGCCTGACCGACGACCTGAGCCTGGGGCTCAACGGCTACTACCTGAAGCAGACCACCGACGATAAACAGAACGGCAAGACCGTGACCTTCATGGGCGAGGACGTGAGTGACGGGGTACGCGGGCAAGTGTTCGCCATCGGCCCGGCGCTGCACCTGCGCTTTCTCAAGTACGCCAGCGCCGAGATCCGCTGGGCCAAGGAGTTCGATGTGGAAAACCGCCCCGAGGGCGACATGCTCTGGGCCAAGCTGACCATTCCCTTTGCCCTGTGAAACCCGCGGCAGCCTTGAAGCTGCTGCGGGCTCGGCGGGAGATCGCCAGGCAAGGCCCTGCGGGCCTTTGCGCAGCATCGCCGGAGCTCGGCAGCGGCTACAGGCGGTTGCCCCGGGACGCGTTTCGTGTAGCCGCTGCCGCAGGCTGCGAACGGCCCGTAGGGACGCGGCGTTCTTAAGGCCGACAGCGCTCCGACGGAGGATCGCCAGGCAAGGGCTATACGTGGGATCAGTACACCGGCCAGCGTTCGACGATGCGCCCGCCGCGCAGGGCCAGCAGGTCGCCAAACTGCAGCAGTACCGCTTCGCTCTGCTGCGGGCGCAGGAAGACCTGGTCGTCCACCTGCAAGCCCACGGCGCGGGAGCCGTTGACCATCTCCTGGTTGGAGCTGCGACCGAACAGCTCGTTGCTCTGCAGACCCGCCGGCGATTCGAAATCCGCCAGCCAGTGGCCGCCATAGATGAAGAAGGTCTGGCGCTGGTTGCGGTCCCACCAGGAGAACAGCCGCGACTTGTCGTCCAGGGCCGGGATCCGCACCGGCCCGGTACTCTTGAGCACCGGGGTGGCGATAAAGGCGGCCGGCACGTGCTGCTCCAGGGACGCCAGGTCGTAGTGGCTGGGCTTGAGCAGTGCGGTGCCCACCGACACTTCGCTGCTCAGGGATTCCTGCTCGTGGCGACGGTAGCTGGGGCTGCCGGCGGTATTGAGGGTCAGGCCGGCGTGCCACAGCGCCGGGTACTGCTGGCGGGTGAAGTCGACAAAACCGTTGTAGAGCGCCATGACCTGGTCGAACAGGCTTTGCGGCGAGCCCAGAATCCCCGGCACGCCCATGTCGACAAAGGGGTCGTAGCCCATGAAACCGGCAAACTCCAGGTGCCGGGGGTGGGCGCTGATCAGCGCCAGCATCTGCCCGAGCACGGCATGGTCCGCCACGCCGCCACGGTGCAGTCCCACATCCAGTTCGATGTTGATGCGCATCCGCGTGCCCAGGCCCTGGGCCAGCGCTAGGTACTGCTGCAGGCGTTCGGGGGTATCGAGCAGCCATTGCAGTTGCCGGCGCGGGTCGAACGGCCCCTTGAGCTGCTGGTAGAACAGCTCGACGGCGCGGATCGGCAGGGGTTTACCGAGGAGGATATCGGCGTCGGCAAATACCTCGGCGTCGTGGTTGAGAAACGGCTGGTGGAAGGACATCAGGCGCCGGGTACCGGCGCGCTGGGCGATGTAGGCCAGGAGCCCGGGCGATGGCAGGGATTTTTCCACCAGGCGCAGGTGCTTGCCACCGCGCTGCACCGACTGCATGACCACATCGATGTTGTGGTCCAGGCGATCCAGGTCGATCAGCATCACCGGTTGCATCGGCCCGTGGGCCTTGAGCTCGCGATTGAGCTCGGCGAAGTACGGGCTGTAGGGCAGGCCCCGGTCGCCGGGCCGCAGCCAGGCGCCGACACCGGCCAGCAAGACTCCGGCCCCCAGGGTGCCGGCCATGAAATGACGACGGTTCATTGTGCGCATCTCCTGTTCACGCCACACCCAGCACAGAGGCCAGGTGGGCGTTGATGAATTTGCCTTGCGGGTCCAGTGCCTGGCGCACCCTGGCGAAGGCTGCCCATTGCGGGTACAGCCCCTGCAGGGTGCGGGCGTTGAGGCTGTGGTGCTTGCCCCAGTGCGGGCGCCCCTGGTACTTCCAGAAGATCGGCTCCACGGCGGCGAAGAAGTTGTGGTGGTCCATGCTGTAGTGCTGGTGCACCGAGATCGAACAGCTGTCGCGACCTTCGAACATGCTCAGGGGAATGTCGTCGGCCTTGACGTAGCGGTACTCGATGGGAAACCAGGTGCGCAGGTCCTTGTCGCGGATCAGCGCGAGGATCTCGCGCAGGCACGCCGGCCCCAGGTGCGCCGGCACCGAGTACTCCATTTCGTTGAAGCGCACGCTGCGCACGTTAGCGTAGATCTGGTAGGAATCCCCCACCCGCTCATCGAAGCGCGCCAGCCAGCGCAGGCTATTGAGCAGGTGGCGGCGGGTCTCGGGGAAGTCGCTGACGTACTTGTCGAGGTTTTCGATCAGGTTGACGAACTCGTTGCCGCCCTCCTCGGCCGGATCGGTGGGCGGGGTCGGCGGCTCCGTGGTTTCGTTCAGGGCCACCGCCAGGGCGTAGTCGGAGTGGGTGACCACGAGCATTTCCCAGTGCTGGTTGTCGCGGGTCAGGTTGTCCATGTCCTCCAGCAGTTCCTCGGTCTTGCCGATCCACTGTTTTTCCCGCAGGCGATAAGCCTCGCGGTTCTGCAGGCGCACCCGGGTCGCCACCCCCAGCGCGCCGAGGGACACCCGGGCGGCGTGGAACACCTCGGCGTTGCGCCGGGGGTCGCAGTCCAGCACTTCGCCGCTGGCGGTCACCAGTTGCAGCCCGCAGACCCGGGACGAATAGGAACCGAAGCCGATCCCGGTGCCGTGGGTGGAAGTGGCAATCGCCCCGGCCAGGGTCTGGTAGTCGATATCCGCCATGTTCCACAGCGCCTGCCCCACCTCCTTGAGCGCCGGGCCCATCAGCGACATGGGCGTGCCGGCGGCGAATTCGGCTTGCAGGGTCTTGGGGTCGTGGTCCAGCAGGCCGTTGAAATAGGCCAGGGACAGCAAGGTGCCGTCGGTGGGCACCAGGGCGCTGAAGGAGTGCCCGGCACCCACCGGGCGGATCTTGCCCGGGGCCTGGCGGACCACCTGGCGCAGTTCATCCAGGTCCTTGGGCGCCAGCCGCGCCTGGGGCAGGCAGCTTTGCGCGCCGGACCAGTTGCGCCAGGGAATCAGCCGCGGGGCGCGGGCCAGTTCGGCCAGCAGCGGGTTGCTGCACAGCGCGCTGAACGCGCCGAGGGCGCCGGCCCCTTGCAGCAGCCGGCGTCGGGAAAGGTGCATGACCATGAAGGGGGAACCTGTGCTTTTTATTGGAATGAATGGCCGGACATGAAGCTGATCAGGGCCAGGAACTGCTCTTCGCTGCACTGCATGCACTGGCCCATGGGCGGCATGCCCTGGTAGCCGTTGATGCTGTGGTCCAGCAGGGTGTCGGCGCCCTGGGCCAGGCGCGGCGCCCAGGCCTTGGCATCGCCGGCCAGGGGCGCGCCGGAGGCCGGGTTGGCATGGCACAGCTGGCAGCTGCTGGCGTAGACCTGGGCCAGGGCCGGGTCGGCCGGGCTCTGGCGGGCGGCGTCGAGGCGCACGGCAGCAGGCGGTTCAGCCTCGCCGCAGGCGCTCAGCAGCAGACCCAGGGCCAGGCCCAGGGCGCTACGAATCGGTAGCCAGGAGTGGCGCCGCAACGGGC
>NZ_VYKE01000171.1:0-10066 GCF_032424515.1 Pseudomonas sp. JV245A | reverse complement strand
GAGATCGAACTGCCCAGGCGCTGAACTTGCCGGGCGCCAGGTTCGGCGCCCGTGGCGGCTGTCGCAGCCTGCGGCAGCGGGGTCAGACGCGGAACTGGTCCATCAGGCTCTGTTGCTGGTTGGCCAGGCTGTTGAGCGACTGGCTGACCCGCGCCGATTCATTGGCCTGCTCCGACAGCGATTCGGTGACATCGCGAATGGTCGCCACGTTGCTGTTGATCTCTTCGGCCACTGCGCTCTGCTGTTCGGCCGCGCTGGCGATCTGCAGGTTCATGTCGCTGATCACGGTTACCGCATCGCCGATCTGGCGCAGGGCGGTGACCGCCTGGCCCACTTGTTCGACGCTGCCCTGGGCCTGGCGATGGCTGTTGTTCATCGAACCCACCACCTCCCGCGTGCCGTTCTGCAGTTGCTCGATCACCTGGCGGGTTTCTTCCACCGACTCCTGGGTGCGCTGGGCCAGGTTGCGCACCTCATCGGCCACCACCGCGAAGCCGCGGCCGGCTTCCCCGGCGCGAGCGGCTTCGATGGCCGCGTTCAAGGCCAGCAGGTTGGTCTGCTCGGCAATCGAGCGGATCACTTCCAGTACCGTGCCGATCTGCTCGCTGTTGGCAGCCAGGCCTTCGACCTGGGTCATGGCGGCGCTCATGTCGGCGGCCAGCAAGTCGATGCTGCGGGTGGTGTGGTCGATCACGTTCAGGCCCTGGCGGGTGGCCTGGTCGGCATCCCGCGCGGCCTGGGCGGCCTGGGCCGCGCTGCGGGCCACGTCCTGGGCGGTGGCGCTCATTTCATGGGAAGCGGTGGCCACCTGGTCCACCTGGCGATACTGCTGCTCCATGCCGGCGCTGGTCTGGGTGGCGATGGCCGAAGACTGGTCGGCGGTGCCGCGAGCGTCCTGCACCGAGCGTTTTACCTCGGCGATGATCGGCTGCAGCTTGTCCAGGAAGCGGTTGAACCAGCCGGCCAGTTGGCCCAGTTCGTCCTGCTTGTCGTAGGCCAGGCGTCGGGTCAGGTCGCCTTCGCCGCTGGCGATGTCTTCGAGCATGTGGGCCACGCCGAGGATCGGCCGGGTCACGCTGCGGGCCATCAGCCACACCAGCAACAGGCCCACCACCGCGGCCAGCAGGCCCAGGCCGAGCTCGATCAGGGTGCCGCTGTTGTTGCGCGCATCCAGCTCGCTTTTCAGGGCTTCGGCCGGGCCTACCAGGACTTTTTCCGGAACATCCAGCAGTACGCCCCAGGCCTTGCCACCGGGGATCGGGGTGAAGGGCGCCAGCACCTTGAGTTCACGGTTGCTGTGCAGGCTCTGGGTCTGGGTGCTGTTGGCCAGCAGGCGGATCAGCTCGGCGCCGTTGGTGGTGTCGACGCTGTCCAGGCGCTGGCTGAGCTTGCTGGCGTCCGGGCTGTAGCCGGCCAGCAGGCCCACCGGGCTCAGGATGCTGACGTTGGTCTGGCCGGCATAGAGGCGCTTGCTGGCGCTCTGGCTGATGGCCTGGAGGCTGTTGAGGTTGATGTCCACCGACAGCGAAGCGATGACTTTGCCGTCCACCATCAGCGGGAAGACGATGCTGGTCATCAGCACCTTCTGGCCGTCGATGTCATAGAAGTAGGGTTCGATCACGCAGGGCTTGAGGGTGCTGCGCGGGCAGGTGAACCAGGCGTTGGCCGGCTGGCCGCTGGGGCCGGTGCGGGTGTCGCTCATGTCGCTTTCGGGCAGTGACATGGAGGTCAGCTTGCCCGGGGTGGGTTGGGACCAGTACAGGGCGAAGCGGCCCTTTTCGTTGCTGCCCAGTTCGCTCTGGCCGCCGAACAACTCGTCCTTGCCGTCCAGGGCGTTGGCTTCGAACACCAGGGACAGGCCCAGCAAGTCGGGGTTGGCCTGCAGCGCCGACTTGACCTGGCGGGTCAGGTCCTCGCGCAGATCGAAGGCGTCGAGGAAGCGTTTCTCGGCCTGTTCCCGCAGGAACAGCACCTGGCGCGAGAAGCCGTGGCCGTATTGATAGGCGTCCATGAATTGCTGGCGAATGCCCAGTGCCTGGACTTCACCCTGGGCCTCGATCCGCGCCTGGGCGGCTTCGTTGAGCATCTCCATGCTCGAGGCCTTCACCAGCTCGGAGCTGTGCTCCATGCGATACAGCGAAAGCCCCACCAACAGCGACACGATGCCCAACAGGCAGAGTCCGGCCAGCAAGGTGATTTTCCATTGGATGGAAAGTTGTCTGAGCGACATGGAGACGTCCTTTATTCGATAAATATCTGAGACTTTGCACTGTAGCGGCCGACCAATGGCGTTCTTTAAACGCTTGTTCGAAATAAACCGCGAGGCGCTGGGGCTGCTGTGCAGCCCAGTGCGAGCAAGCTCCCTCGCCACGGGTACGGGGTTGGTCTTGGGGGCTTTACGAGCAAGCTCGCTCCTGCGGGCGGCGGGGTGAGGGGTTTTGACAAGCCGGGTCGGCTGCTGCAAAGTGCGCCCCCCTAATAAGAACCTCTTTCATTTCGATGTCGGCAGCCCGCTGCCTTCCGGTCGGTCACAGGCTTTTGCGCCATTTTTAGCGGCGCAGTAATGAGGTAACGATGATTAACGCAGTAATTGCCGCGGTTGGCGTAATGCTGGTGCTCAGCCTGTCCCGCGTGCATGTAGTGATCGCCCTGATCATTGGCGCCCTGGTGGGCGGCCTGGCCGGCGGCCTGGGCATCGAGGCCACGCTCAAGGCCTTCAATAGCGGCCTGGGGGGCGGTGCCACCGTGGCCATGTCCTACGCCTTGCTCGGTGCTTTCGCCGTGGCGATTGCCAAATCCGGGCTGGCCCACGCGTTGGCGGACAAGATCCTGCTGCTGGTGGACCGGCAGGACGCCAACGGCGGCGGCCAGGTCAAGTGGCTGCTGATCGGCCTGCTGTGGGTGGTGGCGATTGCCTCGCAGAACATCCTGCCGATCCACATTGCCTTCATTCCGCTGCTGGTGCCGCCGCTGCTGTATGTGCTGACCAAGCTGCAACTGGATCGCCGGCTGATCGCCTGTGTGATCACCTTCGGCCTGATCACCCCCTACATGTTCCTGCCGGTGGGTTTCGGCAACATCTTCCTCAACGAAATCCTCCTGGCCAACGTGGCCCGCAGCGGCGTCGATATCAGCCAGGTCAACGTCACCCACGCCATGGGCATTCCCGCCCTGGGCATGCTTTGCGGCTTGCTGCTGGCGTTCTTCAGCTACCGCAAGAAGCGCGTCTATGACCTGGACCGCATCGAGAAGGTCGAGCAGGTGGCGGTGCAGTACAACCCGCGGACCCTGCTGGTGGCCGCGGCGGCCATAGTCGCGGCGTTCGTGATCCAGCTGCTGCTGGACTCGATGATTATCGGTGCCTTGTGCGGTTTTCTGATTTTCTCGGTGTCGGGCATCGTGCGCTGGCGCGAGACCGACGACCTGTTCACCGAAGGCATGAAGATGATGGCCATGATCGGCTTCATCATGATCGCCGCCTCGGGGTTCGCCGAAGTGATGAAGGCCACCGGCGAGGTCAATTCCCTGGTCCAGGCCTCGGCGGCCTGGATCGGCCACAGCAAGGGCGTGGGCGCCTTGCTGATGCTGCTGGTGGGCCTGCTGGTGACCATGGGCATCGGCTCGTCGTTCTCCACGGTGCCGATCCTCGCGGCGATCTTCGTGCCTTTGTGTGTGCAACTGGGCTTCAGCCCGCTGGCCATCGTCTGCATCGTCGGCACCGCCGGTGCCCTGGGCGATGCCGGTTCGCCGGCCTCGGACTCGACCCTGGGACCGACCTCGGGCCTGAATATCGACGGCCAGCACCACCACATCTGGGACACCGTGGTTCCGACTTTCCTGCACTACAACCTGCCGCTGCTGGCCTTTGGCTGGGTGGCGGCCATGGTCCTCTGATCATCTCGCTCTCGTAGAAGCCGGGGGTTGTCGTAGGAGCTGGCTTGCCAGCGAAGGCATCGGCAAGGTCGGTGCAAGGCTCGAGGGCCCCTTCGCCGGCAAGCCGGCTCCTACGGGTTCAGGCTCAACTTTTTTTTTGGCGTGCCGTTAACGGCATATCACGCCAATAAAAAACCAAGAGTGAGCCCCCTATGCGCTTGAGCCTGAAGGCCAAAGTC
The DNA here is from genome assembly GCF_032424515.1 of Pseudomonas sp. JV245A. NCBI lineage: Bacteria > Pseudomonadati > Pseudomonadota > Gammaproteobacteria > Pseudomonadales > Pseudomonadaceae > Pseudomonas > Pseudomonas sp. JV245A. The sequence continues at coordinate 5,954 of NZ_VYKE01000171.1, read as the reverse complement.
CTGTCCCTGGCAGTACTCCCGGTACTGCTGTTCGCCCTGGTGATCAGCCTGAGCACCGTGCTCATGCTGCGCCAGCAGGCACAGAAGGAAGTCGAGGAAACCCGCAACCGGCTGCTGACTGAAGCCAAGGCCACCCTGCAGAGTTATGTGGAAGTCGCGCTGACTACCGTCAAGCCGCTCTACGATGCGGCGGCGCAGGGCGATCAGGCCGCCCGGGCCGAAGTGGTCAAGCTGCTGTCCAATATCAGCTATGGCAAGGACGGCTACTTCTTCGGCTACGACTCCGAGACTGTGCGCCTGTTCAAGGGCAACAGTCCGGACGGCGTGGGCAAGAGCTTCAAGGACAACCGCGACCCCAATGGTGTGTACGTCAACCGCGAGCTGGTGCGGGTCGGCAAGGACGGCAGCCACTATGTGCAATACAGCTCGACCCAGCCGGGCAGCGACGTGCTGGTGCCCAAGCTGGGCTACACCGAGTACCTGCCCAAGTGGGACATGGTGCTGGGCACCTCGGTCAACCTCGATGGCATCGACGCCCAGGTCGCCGCAGTGCAGAGCAGCGTCAACCAGCGCATGGAAGGCATGGTCCTGAGCATCCTCGGGATCGCCGCGGTGGTGCTGGTGGTGATCGCCGCCCTGGGCATGCTGGTGGCCAACACCATGCTGCGCCCGCTGAACCTGATGAAAGCCAACCTCGACGATATCGCCGCCGGCGAGGGCGACCTGACCCGGCGCCTGGCCATTACCAGCCAGGACGAACTGGGGCAGTTGGCCGGCTCGTTCAACCGCTTTGTCGACAAGATCCACGGCCTGGTGCGGCAGATCACCGAGATGACCGGCCAGCTCACCGAGCTGGTGACCCAGGTCTCGGATCAGGCCCAGCGTTCGGAACAGGCCATGGAGCGCCAGCGCCACGAGACCGATCAGGTGGCCACGGCGATCAACGAAATGTCCTCCGCAGCCCACGAGGTGGCCCGCAGTGCCCAGGGTGCAGCCGTTGCCGCCCAGCAGACCGATGAAGAGGGCCAGGCGGCCAAGCGCGTGGTGGATGGCAGCATCCAGCAGATCCATGCGCTGGTCAGCGATATCCGCAACAGCGGCACTTCCCTGGACAGCCTGCAGCAGGACGTGACGTCGATTGTCAGCGTGCTGGACGTGATCCGCTCGATCGCCGAGCAGACCAACCTGCTGGCCCTGAACGCCGCCATCGAAGCGGCTCGGGCCGGGGAGGCCGGGCGCGGTTTTGCGGTGGTGGCCGACGAAGTACGGGCCCTGGCCAGCCGCACCCAGCAGAGCACTCAGGAAATCCAGGGCATGATCGACCGCCTGCAGCAGGGCACCCGGGTGGCGGTGGACGCCATGCGCCGTTCCAGCGATGCCGGCGACGGCACCTCGGTGAAGGCCAACGAAGCCGGGGCGTCGCTGGACACCATGGCCCAGTTGATCGGCACCATCAATTCGATGAACGCGCAGATTGCCAGTGCGGCGGAAGAACAGACCGCGGTGGCCGAGGAGATCAATCGCAGCGTGCATCAGATCGCCGTGGCGGTGGACAGTGTGGCCGATGAAACCCAGCGCGGCGCCCAGACTTCCCGCAGCCTGGCGGACCTGGGCCAGCGCCTGGGGCGGCTGGTGGGACAATTCCGTATCTGAGGGCGGGGCGCCGGTGGCTGGTGTAGCCGCTGCCAAGCCTGCGAGGCTGCGAAAAGGCCCGAAGGGCCTTGCGTGGCGGTCTTTTGGCAGCCCACCAGAAGGTCCCACCGCCCCCGTCAGCAGCTACATCAGGGTGTTAACTGCACGGCTCAGGCGCTGATATCGCGCATCAGCAGGCCAAAGCGCAGGTCCACCTGATCAGGGATCGGCAGGTACACCGTATGGCCGTCACCTGGCGCCACTTCGATGGCTTCGCCCTTGGCGTTCTGCAACTGGTGCAGGTCGAAATGGAAGTTGCCCCGAGGGGTCATCAGTTCCATGTGATCGCCCAGGGCGAAACGGTTTTTCACCTTCACTTCGGCCAGGCGGTCGCGGCGTTCGCCGGTCAGTTCACCGACGAACTGCTGGCGCTCCGACACCGAGCTGCCGTTCTGGTAGTTCTGATACTCGTCATGCACATGCCGGCGCAGGAAACCCTCGGTGTAGCCGCGCTGGGCCAGGGACTCCAGATCGCTCATCAACTGGCGGTCGAACTCGCGGCCAGCGGCGGCATCGTCGATGGCCCGGCGATAGACCTGGGTGGTGCGTGCGCAATAGAAGTGCGACTTGGTGCGCCCCTCGATCTTCAGCGAGTGCACGCCCATGCGGGTCAGGCGCTCCACGTGCTGCACCGCCCGCAGGTCCTTGGCGTTCATGATGTAGGTGCCGTGCTCGTCTTCGAAGGCCGGCATCAGCTCGCCCGGGCGATTGGCTTCCTGCAGCAGGAACACCTGGTCGGTGGGGGCGCCCAGGCCCAGGGTCGGCTCCGGCTGGTAGCTCTGCACGATGTCGCCCACGGCATTCTCGGTGGCCGTCTGGGCGCTGTATTTCCAGCGGCAGGCATTGGTGCAAGTGCCCTGGTTGGCATCGCGCTTGTTCATGTAGCCCGACAGCAGGCAACGCCCGGAGTAGGCCATGCACAGCGCCCCGTGGACGAAGACTTCCAGCTCCATGCCCGGCACCTGCTGGCGGATTTCCTCGATCTCCTCCAGGGACAGTTCCCGGGACAGGATGATCCGGGTCAGGCCCTGCTGCAGCCAGAACTCGACGCTGGCCCAGTTCACCGTGTTGGCCTGCACCGAGAGGTGGATCGGCATCTGCGGGAAGTGCCGGCGTACCAGCATGATCAGCCCCGGGTCGGACATGATCAGCGCATCCGGGGCCATCTCGATCACCGGCGCCAGGTCCTTGAGGAAGGTCTTGAGCTTGGCATTGTGTGGGGCGATGTTGACCACCACGTAGAAGCGCTTGCCCTGGGCCTGGGCCTCGCGGATGCCGAGGGCCAGGTTGGCATGGTCGAATTCGTTGTTGCGTACCCGCAGGCTGTAGCGCGGCTGGCCGGCGTACACCGCGTCGGCGCCATAGGCGAAGGCGTAGCGCATGTTCTTCAGGGTGCCGGCGGGGGCCAGGAGTTCGGGTTTGGCGAGGAGCGTCATGGGGCTGTCGGTCGCAAAAGGTCGCGAGGGTAAGCCAGTGCGCTAGGGTATTCATTGATCTGGATCTATGCCGACAGCAGAAAAAACGGCACTCGGCGCCGCGGCCGGGGACTAAGCCTCAGGACGCTGATTTTCCGCGTGACAGACCTGGACCTGTAGATGAACCAAACCAACCTGCAAAACAAAAGCCTGCTGCTGTTGCTGGCACTGGTGACCCTGGCCTTTATCTGGATTCTGCTGCCGTTCTACGGTGCGCTGTTCTGGGCAGTGATCCTGGGCATTGTCTTCGCCCCCTTGCAGCGTCGGCTGCAGGCCCGCTTCGGCTGGCAGCGCAACTTGACGTCCCTGTGCACCCTGTTGATCTGCCTGGTGATCGCGATTCTGCCGGTGATCATCACCAGCGTGCTGCTGGTGCAGGAGGGGGCCGAGCTGTACAAGAAAATCGAAAGCGGCCAGCTGGATATCGCCGCCTACCTGGCTCAGTTCAAGCACAGCCTGCCGCCGTACTTCCAGCATCTGCTGGACCGCTTCGGCCTGGGCGAACTCAAGGGGCTGCAGGAGAAGGTGGTCAAGAGCGCGATGCAGGGCAGCCAGTACCTGGCGACCCAGGCTTTCAGCTTCGGCCAGGGCACCTTCGAGTTCGTGGTGAGCTTCTTCATCATGCTCTACCTGCTGTTCTTCTTTCTGCGCGACGGCCCGGAGCTGGTGCGCAAGATCCGCACCGCCGTGCCCCTGGCGGAATACCAGAAGCGCCGCCTGCAATTGAAGTTCAACCGAGTGGTGCGGGCCACGGTCAAGGGCAATGTGCTGGTGGCGGTGACCCAGGGCGCCCTGGGGGGCTTGATCTTCTGGTTCCTCGACATTCCCAGCGCCTTGCTCTGGGCGGTGCTGATGGCGTTCCTGTCACTGTTGCCGGCCGTGGGGGCGGGGATTGTCTGGGGGCCGGTGGCGGCCTACTTCCTGATCAGCGGAGCGATCTGGCAAGGGGTGGTGCTGGGGCTGTTCGGGGTGTTCGTGATCGGCCTGGTGGACAACCTGCTGCGGCCGATCCTGGTGGGCAAGGACACCAAGATGCCGGACTACCTGATCCTGATCTCGACCCTGGGAGGGCTGGCGATCTTCGGCCTCAACGGATTTGTCATCGGGCCCCTGATTGCCGCGCTGTTCATGTCCAGCTGGGCCCTGTTCGTCGAGACCCGGCCCCGGGTGCAGTTGCCCTAGGGCTGGACGATGCGCAGCGCCAGTTGCCGGGACAGGGTCTGGGCGGCGGGCAGGGAGGTCAGCGGGCCGCTGACCATCTCGCCGTCGCGCACCAGGTACCAGCAAGCCAGCAACCCCAGTTCCCTGAGCGATGCGGGGACCGCGCTGCCGATGACGGACATGATCTGAACCTTGGGCATGACAACCTCCTCGATCTGAGGGGGTTACCTTACAAAGCCCCAAGTGCTACGAAAAATCACCCAATCTGATAGTGGACATTGATGCCGGTGCTACCGCAGCCGGCAGTTCAGTCCACCACCTGGTCGAGCATGTGCAGCACTTCCTGCTCGTTGAGCAGGCCCTTGCGCACCAGGTTCTGGGCCAGCAGCGAGAGGAACTTGGCGCTGCGGTGGCCTTCCAGGTGCTTGAGTTCGGTCAGGGCGTCGTACACCCGGCTGGAGGTGCAGAGGCCGGCGACGCGGTGCGGGTTTTGCGTGGGCATGGATTCGTCCTTGTTGTTATGGGCCTGTGGCGAGCGGACTGTGTCGATCTTGTCGTCCTTGAATGACACAAACATGACAGTCGCATGTCGCTCACCGCAGCCGTGGGATCAGTACACTATTGCCGGATTTAAACGCAAATACTGTTCCAGTCACGACATGCTTGAGAATTATTCAGACATTCGGATAGTGGCAAAATGCAACAAGCCCCGCTTTGGGGGCGGGGCCTGTTGTTTGATTCTGCCAGTGCTTACCAGCGGCCGGGACCCGGGCCGTAATAGTAATGCGGGTGGCCGTAGTAACCGCGAGGTGGCCCGTAGTACACCGGTGCCGGGCGGTAGTAGACCGGTTGCTGCACATAGACCGGTGCCGGCTGGTAGTAGACCGGTGGTGGCGGTGCGGCATAGACCGGCTGCGGTTGGACATACACCGGCGCTTGCTGCACATAGACCGGGCGATCCTGGTTGGCGATCACCGAACCCACTACGGCAGCGCCGACGACAGCACCCAAGGCGGCGGGCCCGACCCAGCCACCACCACCGTGGGCTGAAGCCTGGCCTGCGACAGCGAGTGCACCAATGAGCAAGGCTATCTTGGGGATTTTGGAGATCATGGTCATTCCTCGGTTCAACCCCAGCGTTTATGGTCTGCACCAGACTCAAGAACTGACGCGGGGATACTTCTAAGACAGCGGTTCCTGTGAAATCTGCACAGCCGCTGAGTAAATATTGTGTAAGGTCTGTACCGGTCTCTTTACCGTCATCCCTGGGCGGTGGCGAAGGCCGGTGAACACGCGCCGATATGATCAGGCCAAGCGGCGCGCCAGACCAATCCCGTCCATCTGAAAGTGCCGAGCGAGGAAACCGATATGCAAATGAACCCCAACAAAGACACTCAGTTGTGCATGTCCTTGTCCGGGCGCCCGGGGAATTTCGGCCTGCGTTTTCACAACCACCTGTATGAGCAGTTGGGTCTCAATTTCTACTACAAGGCCTTCAGCAGCCAGGACCTGCCCGGCGCCGTCGCCGGGATCCGGGCGCTGGGCATCCGCGGTTGCGGGGTGTCCATGCCGTTCAAGGAAGACTGCATCGCCCTGGTGGATGAGCTGGATGCCTCGGCCCGGGCC
>NZ_VYKE01000170.1:0-10243 GCF_032424515.1 Pseudomonas sp. JV245A | reverse complement strand
GGCCAGGGCACTGCCGTACCGCGTCACTGAACGCCGACCCCACTTGGCGGCGCCGGGGCATTTGCCACGGCTCGGGCATGAACACGCATTTGCCAGTAAACTCTCTGCCCTTTCGCCGCGGTCACCCTTATGTGCGGCCAAGCCTTTTGCATGCGGAGCCTGCCTTGCGTCTGTTTCACACCTCCGACTGGCACCTGGGCCAGAACCTCCACGGCCAGGAACGCGACTTCGAACACGCCTGTTTCCTGGAGTGGCTGCTGCGCCAGCTCAAGCACGAACAGCCCGATGTGCTGCTGATCGCCGGCGATATCTTCGACACCGTCAACCCGCCGGTCAGCGCCCAGGAGCGGCTCTACGACTTCATCGTCAGCGCCCACGAGCAGCAGCCTGCCCTGACCGTCGTGATGATCGCCGGCAACCACGACTCCGGCTCGCGCATCGAGCTGCCGGCGCCCTTGATGCGCCGCCTGCGCACCCACGCCCTGGGCCGGGTGCTGTGGCTGGACGACGGCCAGCTGGACGCCGAGCGCCTGCTGCTGCCGCTGCCCGACGCCAGCGGCCAGGTCGCCGCCTGGTGCCTGGCCCTGCCGTTCCTGCGGCCGGCGGAAGTCACCGGCCGCCAGCTGGGCGACGACTACCTCAAGGGCATCGCCCAGGTCCACGAATGGCTGATCGCCGCGGCCAACGCCAAGCGCCAGCCGGGCCAGGCCCTGGTCGCCGTCAGCCATGCGCACATGGCCGGCGGTTCGGTCTCGGAAGATTCCGAACGCAGCCTGATCATCGGCAACGCCGAGGCCCTGCCCGCCAGCCTGTTCGGCCCGGACATCAGCTACGTGGCCCTGGGCCACCTTCACAAGCCGCAGAAGGTCAACGGCGAGGAGCGCATCCGCTACAGCGGCTCGCCGATCCCGCTGTCGTTTTCCGAGATCGGCTACCAGCACCAGATCCTCGACGTGCGCCTGGACGGCGAGACCCTGGTCAGCGTCGAACCGCGGCTGATTCCCCGCGCGGTGAACCTGCAACGCCTGGGCCCGGCGCCCCTGGGGGAACTCCTGACCCAGCTCGGCGAGCTGCCGGACATCGACCTGTTGGCCGAGGAGCAGCGCCAGCCCTGGCTGGAAGTGCGGGTGCGCCTGGACGAGCCCCAGCCGGACCTGCGCCAGCAAGTGGAAAGCGCCCTGCAAGGCAAGGCCGTGCGCCTGGTGCGGATCGCCGCCGAATATGCCGGCAAGGGCGCAGGTGACGGTGAAGAGGCCAGTGCCGAGCTGATCGAGCTGGACCAGCTGACCCCCGAAGAACTGTTCCGCCGCGCCTGGCGCGACGCATACGCCAACGAGGTGGACGAAGCCACCCTCAAGGATTTCGCCCTGCTGTTGCAGGACGTCCAGCAAGAAGGTGAACAGCCATGAAGATCCTGGCCATCCGCCTGAAGAACCTGGCCTCCCTGGCCGGCCCCTTCGAGATCGACTTCACCGCCGAGCCCCTGGCCAGCGCCGGGCTGTTCGCCATTACCGGGCCCACCGGCGCCGGCAAGAGCACCCTGCTGGATGCCCTGTGCCTGGCGCTGTTCGGCGCGGTGCCGCGGCTGAACAACATCGGCCGCGAGACCAAGGTCCCCGAGGTCGACAGCGAGATCCTCACCAGCGACCCGCGCACCCTGCTGCGCCGCGGCACCGGCAGCGGCTATGCCGAGGTGGACTTTGTCGGCATCGACGGCCGTCGCTACCGCGCCCGCTGGGAAACCAACCGCGCCCGCGACAAAGCCACCGGCAAGCTGCAAGGCAGCCGGCAGAACCTCACCGACCTTGACAGCGAACAGCTGCTGAGCAACCAGAGCAAGAGCGAATACAAGCAACTGATCGAGGCCCGCCTGGGGCTCAACTTCGAACAGTTCACCCGGGCGGTGATGCTGGCCCAGAGCGAGTTCAGCGCCTTTCTCAAGGCCGACGACAAGGAACGCAGCGAGCTGCTGGAAAAGCTCACCAACACTGCGGTCTACAGCCAGTTGGGGCGCCGCGCCTACAGCAAGAGCAAGGAGGCCGAAGACGCCCACAAGGAGCTCAAGGCCCAGGCCAGCGGCATCAGCCCGCTGGAGCCCGAGGCCCGGGCCGAGCTTGAACAGCAGTTGAGCCAGGCCCAGCAACAGCTCAAGGAGCAACAGGCCCAGCTCAGGCAGTTGGAAGCCCAGCACGTCTGGCTCAAGGAACTGCGCCAATGGCAGGAAGCCCGGCAGAGCGCCGCCGAACAACTGCAAGCGGCCGAACAGGACGCCCAGGCCCTGGCCCCGGAGCGCCTGCGCCTGCAACGCCTGGAGCAACTGGCGCCGCAGCGGCACCAGTTCCTGCGCCAGGCAGAGCTGGGCGCCAGCCTGCTGCCGTTGCGCCAGCAGATCCAGCAGCAGGTCGAACAGCAAGGCGCCCTGCAACAACAGCAGGAACGCCTGCAACAGCAACTGCAGGACGCCGGCACGGCCCTGTCCCAGGCCCAGGAACAGCACAGCACCAGCGCCCCGTTGCTGCGCGAAGCCTTTGCCGAACAGGCCAACCTGGAGCGCCTGGGGCAGAGCCTGGCCCAGGCCGAGGCCCAACGCAGCCGCGCCGAGCAGGCCAGCACCGAGGGCCAGCAAGGCATCCAGCAACTGCTGGAAAAACAGCGCCTGGTGGGCGAACGCCTGGAGCGGATCGCCGGGCAACTGGCCCACAGCGTCGCCCTCGCCCCCTTGAGCGACGCCTGGAACGCCTACCGCGAACGCCTGCAACAGCTGATGCTGATCGGCAATCGCCTGCACCAGGGCCAGGCCGAACTGCCGGCCCTGGAACAGCGCGCCAGCAGCGCCGCCCAGCAACTGAGCGAGCAACGCACGCAGCTCGAACTGCTCTACAGCGAAGCCGGGGCCGAGCCCCAGGTGGTGGCCGAGCAGATCCAGTTGCTCGGCACCCTGCTCCAGGACAACCGCAAGCAGCAGCGCGCCGTCGAAGAGCTGGCCCGGCTCTGGGCCCAGCAACGCGAACTGGACCAGCGCGGCCAGGCCCTGCAGGACAGGCAGCAGGCGGTGGCCGCCCAGCGCGAGGAGCTGAACAAGGTCGGCCTGCAGGCGAAGGCCGAGCTGGTGGTGGCCGAGCAGACCCTGAGCGTCACCCAGGCCCTGCTGGAGCGCCAGCGGCTGGCCCGCAGCGCCAGTGTCGAGGAACTGCGCGCCCAATTGCAGAGCGACCAGCCGTGCCCGGTGTGCGGCAGCGTCGAGCACCCCTACCACCAGCCTGAAGCCTTGCTGCAGAGCCTCGGGCGCCACGACGAGAACGAAGAAGCCAGCGCCCGCAAGACGGTGGACAGCCTCAAGGAACAGCTCAACGAACTGCGGGCCCAGGTCCAGGGGCTGATCGCCCAGCAGAAGGAATTCCTCCAGCAGCAGGAACAACTGGCGAGCCAGCAGCAGGCCCTGGCCCCAAGCCTGCAAGCCCACCCCTTGAGCGCCAGCCTCCTGGACCAGGACCCGCCCAAGCGCGACGCCTGGCTGCAACAGCAACTCGACCAGCTGCAGCAGAGCATCACCCAGGACGAAAACCGCCAGGGCGCCCTGCTGACCCTGCAAAAAGATGCCGCGCGCCTGCAAAACCAGCTGCAGGCAGCAATCGACGCCAGCCAGCAGGCCGCCCAGCACCTGGACAAGCAACAGCAGCAACTGAGCGCCGACCGCCAGCGCCTGGACGAGGAACTGGCCAGCTTCAGCCACCTGCTGCCGGCAGAGGTCCTCGACGGCCTGCGTCGCGACCCGGCCAGCACCTTCATGCAGCTCGACCAGCAGGTGCTGCAACGCATCGAGCAACTGCGCGAGCAGCAGGAAGAGGCCGAAGAACAGCAACAACGCCAGCTGACCCTGGAAAAGGAACAGGACCGCCAGTTGACCCGCCAGCAGCAACTGGCCGAGGCCCAACAGCAGTTCGACACCCTGCACCAGCAGCAACAGGCCTGCCAGCACAGGCTCGCCGAACTGCTGGGCCTGCAACCCAGCGCCGAGCACTGGCAGCAGCACCTGGAGCAAGCCGTGGACCAGGCCCGCAGCGCCCAGGCCCTGGCCCAGCAACAGCAGCAGGCACTGCACCAGCAAGCGATCGAGTTGGGCGCCGAGCTCAAGGCCCGGGAAGAACGCCTGCAAGCCCTGGAAAGCGAACAACAGCAGCTGGCCGCCAGCATCGAGCAGTGGCGCGCCGGGCACCCGGAACTGGATGACGCCGGCCTGCAACAGTTGCTGGAGCTGGACGAAGAACAGGTGCAGCAACTGCGCCAGCGCCTGCAAGACAACGACAAGGCCATCGAGCAGGCCAAGGTCCTGCTGCAGGAACGCCAGCAGCGCCTGGAACAGCATCAGGCCCAGCACAACGGCAACCTGGAGACCGAGCAACTGGCCCAGGCCCTGGAACAGCTGCAGCAACAGGCCCAGGCCAGCGAACAACAGGTGGCGGACCTGCGTGCACGGCAAAGCGAGGACCAGCGCCGCCAGGCCGCCAACCAGGCCCTCAACCAACGCCTTGAACAGGCCTACGCCCAGTGGCAGCGCTGGGCCCGGCTCAGCGCCCTGATCGGCTCGGCCGAAGGCGACAAGTTCCGCAAGATCGCCCAGGCCTACAACCTCGACCTGCTGGTGCACCACGCCAATGCCCAACTGCGCCAACTGGTGCGCCGCTACCGCCTCAAGCGCGGTGGCAGCATGCTCGGCCTGCTGGTGCTGGACACCGAAATGGGCGACGAACTGCGCTCGGTGCACTCGCTGTCCGGCGGCGAAACCTTCCTGGTGTCCCTGGCCCTGGCCCTGGGGCTGGCCTCCATGGCTTCCAGCACCCTGAAGATCGAATCGCTGTTCATCGACGAAGGCTTCGGCAGCCTCGACCCCGAGTCCCTGCAACTGGCCATGGATGCCCTCGACGGCCTGCAGGCCCAGGGCCGCAAGGTGGCGGTGATCTCCCACGTACAGGAAATGCACGAACGGATTCCGGTACAGATCAAGGTCAGCCGCCAGGGCAATGGCCTGAGCACCCTGGAGGTGAAATGAGCACGCTGCAAACGCCGGGGGTGACCCTCTACTCCTTCCGCCGCTGCCCCTACGCCATGCGTGCGCGGCTGGCCCTGCGCTATGCCGGGGTGCCAATGCGGATTGTCGAAGTCAGCCTCAAGGCCAAGCCGGCCGAGATGCTCGCGCTGTCGGCCAAGGGCACGGTGCCGGTGCTGGCACTGGAGGATCGGGTGATCGATGAAAGCCTGGAGATCATGCACTGGGCCCTGGCCCAGCATGACCCCGAGGATTGGCGGCTCACGGCGGACCCGACGGCCCAGGCGCAGATGGCGGCGCTGATTGCCGAGAATGACCAGGTGTTCAAGGTGCACCTCAATCGCTACAAATACGCCGAGCGCTACCCCGAAGCGCCCATGGAGCACTACCGGGCCCAGGGCGAGGCGTTTCTGGCGCGCCTCGATAGCCTGTTGCAGCAGCGCCGCTATCTGCTGGCGGCGCATCCGAGCCTGGCGGACATGGCGCTGCTGCCGTTTGTTCGCCAGTTTGCCCATGTGGACCGGGAGTGGTTTGCCCAGACGCCTTATCGCTCCTTGCAGGAGTGGTTGCAGGAGCAACTCGAATCAGAGTTGTTCCTGGCAGTCATGGCCAAACAATAACTTTCACAAGATGCGCGCATCGGCAGCCTCAAATAGATTGAGCTGCCGAAATAACCGGCTTTCAGAATTTTCCTAAAGACTTCATCCGCAACTAATAACTAAACTAATTCGACACACAAAGTTCATATCCAACACAGCGATTAGTTAAACACCCAGTTACTACCCGCATGTAAGCAAGACAACTTCGACTCACGCCATCGCGCCCCGCCCGGCCCCAAACCCCAAGCCATCCGGGCTTCACGCCCTCATCACTGCGTAAACCAAGCCTTTACCTCGGCAGTAGCCTGCTCGCCCATAAAAAACTTCCATTACTCAGGCCGCTGTAATCATTTCCTTTTTCGCCAGGTTCATTACATTGAAATCGCCTTTTGCAACAGCCGCACTAACACTGATCTATGGAATGATTTATTCAGCACAGTCCTGTGCCGACACTACTATCGACCTGAGTTCTTTGGGCGCTGATGGCTCGGTAGCCTATGGCGTATCGGCTGACGGCCATTTCATCGTCGGCACTGCGTTCGCGAACGGCAATCAATATGCGTTCAAGTACAGCGATGCGACCGGCATGGTCAATCTGGGCACACTGGGTGGCGTTCAATCCTATGCCAAGGCCGCATCCGCTGATGGCAAGGTGGTCGTGGGGTTCGCCGGCGTCTCCAGTAACAACGCTCACGCCTTCAAGCACACCGACGCCACCGGCATGATCGACCTGGGCACCTTGGGAGGACTTACCTCACAGGCCACGGGCGTGTCCGCTGACGGCTCCGTTGTCGTAGGCGATTCGACTACCACCAATGGCGACTATCGTGCGTTCAAGCACACCGATGCGATGGGCATGATCGATCTGGGCACCCTGGATGCGGGCAACAGCGGCTACTCCTTTGCCACCGCCGTGTCCGCGGACGGCAGCATCGTCGTGGGATACGCTGATATCGATGCCAGCACAGACACGCAACACGCCTTCAAGCACACCGACGCGAACGGCATGATCGATCTGGGCACCCTGGGAGGGCAGACCTCACAGGCATTCGGCATCTCCGCTGACGGCCATGTTGTCGTGGGAATGGCCCAGACAGCTACAGGCGGCACTCAAGCGTTCAAGCACACTGACACTGCCGGCATGGTCGGCCTGGACTCCTGGGGTGGCGATTCCTTCGCTTATGGCACTTCCTCCGACGGTAGCGTCATCGTAGGTGTAGCCGCGACGGCCACTGGCTATGTCCATGCATTCCGGCACACCGATGCCAGCGGCATGGTCGACCTGGGCACCCTGGGCGGTGAAACGTCAGCGGCGACCGGCGTCTCCGCTGACGGCAATGTTGTCGTGGGCCTCAGCCTTACGGGTGAAGGAGCCATGCACGCCGCGCTATGGAAAATCACCGAAACAGGTTCCCACCTTGTCGACCTGGACAACACCCGCACCGCCATGGCCAGGAACGCCAATCGGGCCTGGGGGATGCTCGATTTGCGCAGCGAACAACTGGCTCGATTGATGAGCCAGGAATGCCAGATCGACAGTGGCTCGTTCTGTATCGGTGTGGGCCCAAGCTACAGCCGCAACGGCGTGGCCAGGCAGACCAGCATGAGCCTGACCCTGGGGGTTCGTCCCACCGAGCATCTGCGCCTTGGCGTGACCCTGGATCAGGACCTCGATCGGCAACTGCCGGACAACTACGCCAAGGCAGGCTCGGCAGCACCGGCGGTCGCCCTCTTCGCCGCCGTTGATGAAACAGGCCACGGGCTGGGTTGGCAGGGCCGTGTGGCCGCAGCCTATGTGTCTTCCAAGGTCGATATCACACGCGAACAACTGGCTTACACCGAGGCCGGCCAAGGGCGTTCGAGCCTACGCGGCAAGTCCTTGAGCATCGAAGGCGCCTACGGCGTGATGCTCAATGCAATGACCCTGACGCCGTATCTGGGCCTCAGCCAGACTCAGGTCAGCCGCCAGGGCTATCGTGAAAACAGCGGCGCGGTGTTTGCGGCCAGCTACGCGAAAATGGGCCGCACGACCACCAGCCTGAACCTCGGTGTGCGGGGCGCCAAAAAGCTCACCCGGCAGCTGGAACTCAGTGCCAACCTGGAGCTGACCCAGGACCTGCGCAACAAGCGCGATGCCTTTCACGCCCAAATGGAGTACCTGGGGCGCTACACCTACCAGGCCGGAAAACAGCACGACGCTCGCCTGGGGGCCGGCACGGGAGTGAGCTATGCCCTGAACGAACACAGCGCCGTGCATACGGGCGTGTTCTGGGCGCAGCAACCAGGTGGCAATGATGTGACCGGCATTCAGACAGCCTTCACTTATCAGTTCTGATAGCAGCCTGCCCCACCGGCCTGAATTCGAAGCCGGCCGGGGACGCGGGTGCACGTTCGCCATTCCGTGATTCGGGCAGGCCCGGGAGCCAGGCGCCATGCTAAGGTTTGGCCACTTCCACTCTCGCGAAAATGCCCATGTCCGTCGTCATCCGCACCCACCCCCGCTTGACCATCGGCGTCCTGATCGGCTGCGCCATTGGTCTGCTCGCTCCTGCCCAGAGCCTGACCGGCAAGATCCTCATTGGCTGGAACGCCGCTGTCTGGAGCTACCTGGCACTGATGTTCTGGCTCACCGTTCGGGCCCGCGCCGATGAGGTCAGGCGTATCGCCGAAGCCGAGGATGAAAACGCCGGCCTGGTGCTGTTGATCGTCTGTGTGGCGGCCATTGCCAGCCTGGTGGCGATCACCCTGGAGCTGGTGGGCAGCAAGGACCTGGACAGCACCCAGCGCCTGGTCCACTACGGCTTCACCGGGCTGACGGTGATCGGCTCGTGGCTACTGGTGGGGGTGATCTTCAGCCTGCACTACGCGCGCCTGTACTACACCTGGGACGGCAAGGAACCGGCGCTGCGCTTTGCCGAAGGCCCGACCAACCCGGACTACTGGGACTTCCTGTATTTCTCCTTCACCATCGGCGTGGCGGTGCAAACCTCGGACGTCGGCGTGGCCACCCGCGAGCTGCGCAAGATCGTCCTCGCCCAGTCGCTGATCGGCTTTCTGTTCAACACCGCAATCCTCGGTTTCTCGATCAATATCGCCGCCGGGCTGTTCAGTTGAGGCTGCACAAAACTTCTAGACCCCAGCCCTGGCACCGGCGTTAACTGACAGGGTTGCCGCCACGCCCCACGGACCGCCCCATGACCACGCCCAACTGGATCGACCTGGCCCAGGATGCCGACACCGGCATCGAGACCCTGCGGGCCCACTTCACCGGCCACGCCTATGACCCGCACTGGCACGACAGCTACCTGGTGGGCGTCACCGAGCAAGGGGTGCAGCAGTTCAACTGCCGCCGGGCCCGGCACCAGAGCACGCCGGGCAAGGTGTTCCTGCTGGAACCGGGGGAGATCCATGACGGCGAGGCCCCCACCGAGGGCGGCTTTACCTACCGCATGCTGTACCTCGACCCGCAGTGGCTGGAGCGCGAACTGGGGGCGCTGTTCGCCGAGGCGCCGGCCAATGCCCAACTGGCATTCGGCAGTACCCTGGCCAGCGATCCGCGCCTGGCCCGGGCCACCAGCGCGGCCTTTCACAGCCTGCACCATGGCGAGTTGCGCATCGTCCGCCAGAGCGCCCTGGACCAGTTGCTGGAACAACTGACCGGGCACTTGCACTGGCGCCGGCGCTACGCCCAGGACCCGCGCCTGCCGCTGGTGGCGCAACGGGCCCGGGACTACCTGCATGCGCACCTTGCCCAGGACCTGAGCCTGGAAGCCCTGAGCCAGGCCTGCGGGGTCGACCGCTTTCGCCTCAGCCGCGCCTTCAAGGCCGCCTTCGGCCTGCCACCCCATGCCTACCTGGTGCAACTGCGCCTGAGCCGGGCACGCCGCCTGCTGGCCGGAGGCGCAGCGCCGGCCGAGGTCGCCACGGCCCTGGGCTTTGCCGACCAGAGCCACCTGGGGCGCTGGTTCATGCGTGCCTACGGGCTGAGCCCGGCGTTGTATCGCAAGCGCTGCACAAAGCTTCCAGACGCCTGAAAGCAACTGGGCCAGGATCAACTGCCGATCACTTCCCAAAGTTGCCCGCCATGCCCCTGTCTCTCTCGACCCTGCTGCCCTTTGTGCTGTTTGCCTTTGTCGCCTCCATCACCCCGGGGCCGACCAATATCCTGGTGCTGAACAACAGCGCCCGCCATGGCCTGCGGGCGGCGCCGCCGATCATCCTCGGCGCAGCGCTGGCCGCGGCCGGGATCGTGCTGCTGGTGGGCGCCGGCCTGGGCGACTGGCTCGCCGGCAGGCCCAAGGTGCAGCAGGCCATGCAGTGGCTCGGGCTGCTGTGGCTCAGCTACCTGGCCTGGCAGATCTGGCAGGCCCCGGCCAGCGCCCTGGATGCCAGTGCCGGGCAGCCGCGCCGCCTGGGGCTGGCCGGCGCCGCCGCGTTGCAACTGGTGAACCCCAAGACCTGGATGATGGCCCTGGCGGTGGTCAGCGTGTTCGCCGGTACCGAGGCCGACCGACAGTGGCGGGCGCTGTGGCTGTCCCTGGTGTTTTTCCTCATCGCCCTGCCGTGCCTGGGCGCCTGGGCACTGCTGGGGGCCGGT
>NZ_VYKE01000017.1:0-76648 GCF_032424515.1 Pseudomonas sp. JV245A | reverse complement strand
GTCTTGTCAGCCTGTTGGTCGCTTGCAGCAGCGATGCGCCAAAAACCGCGGCCCCCTCCACTTCACAGCAGCAGGCGGTGGAAAAAAATCAGGAACCGGCCGATCCAGGCCCCTTGCCGGCCTACCAGCGCGAGTTGAGCGGCACCCTCGAGGGCGTACCGGCCGGCGCCGACGTCGAGCTGGCCCTGCTGGTGATCGATGAGCGCGGCCGTCCGCAACGCCCGCTGGCCAGCAGCAACCTGAGCGGCACCAGCCAGGCCCTGCCGTTCCGCCTGCGCTTTGCCACCGAAGCCTTTCCGGCCGGCGCCCGGGTCGAACTGCGCGGCCGCGCCAGCCAGTCCGGCCAACTGATCCTGCACCTGCCGGCCCAACGCATCGACCAACCCACCAGCCAGGCCCTGGGCCAACTGCAATTTGTCAAAGCCCCATGAATGTCCCGCTCGACCTGCAAGCTGCCCTCAGCGAACTGCTGGGGGACGCGCGACTGGTAGCCTGCGAGCTGCCCGATACCACGCTGAAACTCTGGCTGATCGACGCCGACAACATGGACCGCGCCTTCACCCCGGAAGAAACCCGGCGCATCCTCCACGAGCCGCCCTACTGGAGCTTCTGCTGGGCCAGCGGCCTGGCCCTGGCGCGCTACCTGGCCGAGCAGCCGCATTGGGTCGCGGGCAAGCGGGTGCTGGATTTCGGTGCCGGTTCCGGCGTGGCGGCGATTGCCGCGGCCAAGGCCGGGGCCCGGGAAGTGGTGGCCTGTGACCTTGACCCGCTGGCCATTGCCGCCTGCCGGGCGAATGCCCGACTCAATGGCGTCGAGCTGAGCTATTCCATGGATTTCTTCGCCGAGGCCGACCGCTTCGACCTGATCCTGGTGGCGGACGTGCTCTACGACCGGGCCAACCTGCCGCTGCTGGACCAGTTCCTCAGCCGTGGCCGCCAGGCCCTGGTGGCGGATTCCCGCGTACGGGACTTCCAGCACCCGCTCTATCAGCGCCTGGAAATGCTCAATGCCCTCACCCTGCCCGACCTGGCCGAACCCTGGGAATTTCGCAACGTGAGCCTCTATCACGCACAGCGGCGATAGCGATTTTCAGCCTCCCGGCCAGCCTTTATAGTGGTTCCATTCCCGCTTATTCGAGATACCCCATGAGTCAGGAAACGCCCTACATCTTCGACGCCCGCACCGCTGATTTCGACCAGTCGGTGATCGAGAACTCCTTTCACAAGCCGGTCCTGGTGGACTTCTGGGCCGAGTGGTGTGCGCCCTGCAAGGCGCTGATGCCGATGCTGCAGCAAATTGCCGAGAGCTATCAGGGCGAACTGCTGCTGGCCAAGGTCAACTGCGACATCGAGCAGGACATCGTCGCCCGCTTCGGCATCCGCAGCCTGCCCACCGTGGTGCTGTTCAAGGACGGCCAGCCCGTAGACGGCTTTGCCGGTGCGCAACCGGAATCCGCGGTGCGGGCCATGCTCGAACCCCATGTGCAGATGCCGCCACCGCCGGCCGCCGATCCGCTGGAACAGGCCGAAGCCCTGTTTGCCGAAGGTCGTATCGGCGATGCCGAGGCCCTGCTCAAGGTGCTGCTGGGCGAAGACAACAGCAACGCCAAGGCGCTGATCCTCTACGCCCGCTGCCTGGCCGAGCGTGGCGAGCTGGGTGAAGCCCAGACCGTGCTCGACGCGGTCAAGAGCGATGAGCACAAGGCGGCCCTGGCCGGAGCCAAGGCGCAGATCACCTTCCTCAAGCAGACCGCGGACCTGCCGGACGCCGCCGAGCTCAAGGCGCGCCTGGCCAAGGACCCGCAGGACGATGAAGCGCTGTACCAACTGGCGATCCAGCAACTGGCGCGCCAGCAATATGAATCGGCGCTCGAAGCCCTGCTCAAGCTGTTCATGCGCAACCGCAGCTACAACGAAGGCATCGCCCACAAGACCCTGCTGCAAGTCTTCGACCTGCTGGGCAACGACCACCCGCTGGTGACCGCCTACCGCCGCAAGCTGTTCGCCGCCCTGTACTGAGCCGGCTGGTGCAGGAGCTGGCTTGCCAGCGAAAGCGTTCTGACAGGCCGAACGCGTTCGCCAGCAAGCGGGCTCCTGCAGGGTCATTGCACCCAGCTGTAGATCGGCGTATCGGCGCCGCTCACCACCTTGACCTCGGCGCAGTGGCGCAAGCGCACCAACAAGCGCTTGCCTGCCGCAGCGCTGCCGGCCAGCCCTTCCAGTTGCTCCAGCAACTCCGGCCCGCTGAGCTGCCCGGCCTTGCGCAGCAACTCCTTGGTGGTCTGCCACAGGGCATCGTCCTGGCTGGCCGGCTTCGCCGCCACCGCGACGCTCTCGGGCTTGGCCGCCTGCAACTGCGCACCCAGTTGCGCCCAGTCGCCTTCGTCCAGTTCCAGGGTCAAATCCACCGGCCAGTCGCCGATGCTTCCACGAATCCGCAACATTGCTGTGCTCCTGAGTTTTTCTGACGAGCATGCTCCCACGCGTCTTGCGCAACGCCAAGCGGACGGTCAAACTCAGCAGCCGATTGTTATAAGATCACATAACATTTATTTCATCTTCGCTCCGGAGACTTGCTATGCGCCGTCTGCTACTCGCCCTGCCGTTCGCCCTGTTGCCACTGGCCGCCGCCCAGGCCGCGCAAGCCCATGATCACGAGCATGAACATGGCAGCCTCGGCGCCCACGAACATGGAGTCGGCCGTTTGAACGCAGTGCTCGACGGCCAGACCCTGGAACTGGAGCTGGAGAGCCCGGCAATGAACCTGGTGGGCTTCGAACACGCTCCGAGCACCGACGCCGACAAGGCCAAGGTGGCTGCCGCCCGCACCCAGCTGGAACAGCCGCTGGTACTGTTCAGCCTGCCCAAGGCGGCGGCGTGCGTGGTGGCCAAGCAGGAGCTGGAGAGCCCGTTGTTCGGCGACAAGCCCGATGCCGATGATCACGATGACGACGACCACGACGAAGATGCCAAGGACACCGCTGGCCACGAGCATCACCATGAGCACAGCGAGATCCACGCCCACTACCAGTTCACCTGCGCCAAGCCGGATGCCCTGAAGACCCTCGATCTGGGGCAGGTCTTCAAGACCTTCCCCGCCACCCAGAAAATTCAGGTACAACTCATTTCGCCGAATGGCCAGCAGGGCGTCGAAGCCAGCGCCACGGCGGCAACCCTGAAGTTCTGAGCGCCACCCCTGTAGCCGCTGCCTTCGGCGGCTACAACACTCATCCGATGATCGACCCGACATGACCCAAGCACTTATCGAACTGTCCAACCTGGGCTTCAACTGGCCCGGTCATCCACCGTTACTGGACATCCCGGACTTTCGCCTGGAAGTCGGCGAAACCCTGTTCCTCAAGGGCCCCAGCGGCAGCGGCAAGACCACCCTACTGGGCCTGCTGGGCGGCGTGCAGAAACCCAACCAGGGCAGCATTCGCCTGCTGGGCCAGGAGCTGACCGAGCTTTCGGCCGGCGCCCGCGACCGCTTTCGCGTCGATCACACCGGCTACATCTTCCAGCAGTTCAACCTGCTGCCGTTTCTCTCGGTACGCGAGAACGTCGAGCTGCCCTGCCACTTCTCCAAGCTACGGGCCGGCCGCGCCGCACAGCGCCATGGCAGCGTCGACCAGGCCGCAGCCACCCTGCTGGCCCACCTGGGGCTGAAGGACCCGGAGCTGCTCGGCCGCCGCGCCGATTCGCTATCCATCGGCCAGCAGCAGCGGGTCGCTGCGGCCCGGGCGCTGATCGGCCAGCCGGAACTGGTGATTGCCGACGAACCGACTTCGGCGCTGGACCACGACGCCCGGGAAGCCTTCCTCCAATTGCTGTTCGCCGAATGCCGTGAAGCCGGGGCCAGCCTGCTGTTCGTCAGCCACGACCAGAGCCTGGCAGCGCTGTTCGATCGCAACCTGTCGCTGGCCGAACTCAATCGCGCCGCCAAGCCCGCAGAGGTCTGAGATGTATCTGTTCCGTCTAGCCATGGCCAGCCTGGCTAACCGTCGCTTCACCGCGATCCTCACGGCCTTCGCCATTGCCCTCTCGGTCTGCCTGCTGCTGGCGGTGGAGCGGGTGCGCACCGAAGCCCGGGCCAGTTTCGCCAGCACCATCAGCGGCACCGACCTGATCGTCGGCGCCCGTTCCGGTTCGGTGAACCTGCTGCTGTACTCGGTATTCCGCATCGGCAACGCCACCAACAACATCCGCTGGGACAGCTTCGAGCACTTCGCCAGCAACCCCAAGGTGAAATGGGCAATCCCGATTTCCCTGGGCGACTCCCACCGCGGCTACCGGGTGATGGGCACCACCGACGCCTACTTCCAGCACTACCAGTACGGCCACCAGCAGAACCTGCAACTGGCGGTGGGCCGGGCCTTCGCCAGCGACCCCTTCGAAGTGGTGCTGGGGGCCGAAGTCGCCGATGCCTTGCACTACAAGCTGGGGGACAAGCTGGTACTGGCCCATGGCGTGGCGGCCATCAGCCTGGTCAAGCACGACGACAAGCCCTTCACCGTGGTCGGCATCCTCAAGCGCACCGGCACTCCGGTGGACCGCACCCTGCACATCAGCCTGGGCGGCATGGAGGCGATCCACATCGACTGGCACAACGGCGTGCCGGCCCGTGGCGAGGGGCGCATCAGCGCCGACCAGGCGCGCAACATGGACCTGACGCCCCAGGCCATCACCGCCTTCATGCTGGGCCTCAACAGCAAGATCTCGACCTTCGCCCTGCAACGGGAGATCAACGAATTCCGCGGCGAGCCGATGCTGGCGATCCTGCCCGGCGTGGCCCTGCAGGAACTCTGGAGCCTGATGGGCACCGCCGAGAAAGCCTTGTTCGTGGTGTCGCTGTTCGTGGTCCTGACCGGCCTGATCGGCATGCTCACGGCGATCCTCACCAGCCTCAATGAACGCCGGCGGGAGATGGCCATCCTGCGCTCGGTGGGCGCTCGCCCCTGGCACATTGCGACCCTGCTGATCTTCGAAGCCTTCGCCCTGGCGCTGTTCGGGGTGCTGGCCGGGCTTGGCCTGCTGTACCTGGGCATCGCCCTGGCCCAGGGCTACGTGCAGTCGAATTACGGCCTGTACCTGCCACTGTCCTGGCCCAGCCAGTATGAGTGGACGCTGCTGGGCGGTATTCTGATCGCCGCGCTGCTGATGGGCAGCGTGCCGGCCTGGCGCGCCTACCGGCAATCCCTGGCCGATGGCCTGTCGATTCGTTTATGAGCCCTGGTTTATGAAGACCCAACGCTTGCTGCGCTCTCTGCTTGCCCTGTCGCTGCTGTTCAGCTCGCCGCTGTGGGCGGCGGGGGCTCCGAAGGAGCTGACCTGGTCGGAAATGATCCCGCCGGACGCGCCGCCGGAAGTGCCGAACATGAAGCCGCTGCACGACCTGTCGCAGATGAGCGATGCGCTGTCCGCCGAATCGGCTCCCGCTGCCAAGCAGGACCTGCCCAATGCCCCGGTGGTGAAGAGCCTCGACGGCCAATCGGTGCGCCTGCCCGGCTACATCGTGCCCCTGGAAGTGAGCGAGGAAGGACGCACCACAGACTTCCTGCTGGTGCCCTACTTCGGCGCCTGCATCCACGTACCGCCACCGCCGTCGAACCAGATCGTCCACGTCACCAGCGAAGTCGGGGTGAAACTCGATGAGCTGTACCAGCCGTACTGGATCGAAGGCGACATGCAGGTCAAGCCCTCCACCAGCGAGCTGGCGGATGCCGGCTACCAGATGGCGGCGCAGAAGATCTACGTCTACGAGTTGCCGGAGTAAAAGAGTGCGGGCGGGCGACGCCCGGGGAACGTCAAAAGAGTGCGGGGCAAAAGAATAGTTCACCCCGCCAACCGGGGTTTGCCATTTCATTGAGCTGAGTCAAGGCGGTCAACTTGACGATCCTTACCATTGGACATAGCCAATCTGAATCGTCCTTTGGAGCTCCCATGCACAAGTCTCTGCTTAGCGCCTCCCTGATCGCGCTCGCACTCGCCGCCCCGATTGCCAACGCCCACGAAGCTGGTGACATCATCGTTCGTGCCGGTGCGATTACCGTCAAACCCAAAGCCAACAGCTCCGACGTCAAGGTCGACAGCGGCCCACTGGCTGGCGCCAACCTGGGCGGCAAGGCGACCATGGACAGCGACACTCAGCTGGGCTTGAACTTCGCCTACATGCTGACCAACAACATCGGTATCGAGTTGCTGGCCGCCACCCCGTTCGAACACGACGTGAAGATCCGCAACACGTCCCTGGCTCCGGCCAACGGCAAGCTGGGTACTCTCAAGCACCTGCCACCGACCCTGAGCGTGGTGTACTACCCGCTGGACCACAAGTCGGTGTTCCAACCCTACGTCGGTGCCGGTATCAACTACACCTGGATCTACGACGAGCACGTCGGCAGCCGCGCCCAGTCCGAAGGTTTCGACAACTTCCGCGCCAAGAACTCCTGGGGCCTGGCCTGGCAGATCGGTGCCGACTACATGCTGACCGACAACATCATGATCAACGCCCAGGCACGCTACATCGACATCGATACCCGCGCCTACGTGGACAACAACGCCCTGGCCGCCGGCACTCGTGCCAAGGTCAATGTGGACGTCGACCCATGGGTCTACATGGTGGGCCTGGGTTACAAGTTCTAAACCCGCCAGCAATAAAAAAGGCGCCTTGCAAGGCGCCTTTTTCATGTGCGTGTTTTCCCTCAGCGCCCCATCAGGCGGGCGAGGCCGACGCTCATCGGGGTCGGCTCGGGGAACTTGAAGCGCTGCAGCAGGCGCTGGTTGCCAGCCCGCGAATGGCGGATATCGCCCGCCCGAGCCGGGCCGTAGCTGATGGGTGGCAAGGCACCCACCACCTCGGCCAGGGCCGCGAGCATCTGCTTGAGGGTCGTGGCCTGGTTCAAGCCAACGTTGACCGCTCCCACTTCCAACTGCGGCGCCTCGATGGCCTGCACCAGCACCTGAACCAGATCGCCGACGTAGACGAAATCCCGGGTCTGCTCGCCATCGCCGAACACGGTGATCGGCAAGCCTTGCTGGGCCCGTTCGCTGAAGATGCTGATCACCCCGGAATAGGGCGAAGACGGATCCTGGCGCGGGCCGAAGATGTTGAAGAAGCGAAAGATCGCCGGTTCCAGCCCGTGCTGGCGCCGGTAGAAATCCAGGTAGTGCTCGCTGGCCAGCTTGTCCGAGGCATAAGGGGTCAGCGGCGCCTTGGCCGTGTCCTCGTCGATGGACTGGCCTTCCCCGTTGTTGCCATACACCGCGGCGCTGGAAGCGAACAGCACTCGCTTGACGCCGTGCTCACGCATGGCCTCACAGACATTCAGGGTACCGATGAAATTGCTCTGGTGGGTCTGCACCGGGTCGTCCACCGAGGCCTGCACCGAAGCCACCGCTGCCAGGTGCGCCACAGCGCAGCAGCCTTGCATGGCCTGGCTGACCAGCGACGCATCGGCCACATTGCCCTCGATCAGCTCGACCCGCGGATCAGCCAGCGGCAGGTTGCTCGGTTTACCGGTGGACAAGTCGTCCAGCACCCGCACCGCGTAGCCCTTGGCGAGCAGGGCATCGGCCAGGTGCGAGCCAATGAAACCGGCACCGCCGGTGATCAATACGAGGCCTTCAGCCATGACGATAAAACCTATCCAGTAAAGCCGGGAGCGCGGCACGCCAGGCGCGCGGCTTGATCCCGAAGGTATGAAGGATTTTCTTGCAGGCCAGTACTGCGTGCTGCGGTTCCTCGGCGGCATCGGCGCTGGCGGCATGGGCCTGGGCGGTCGGCGCCTCGATGGCCAGCGGGTGCAATTGCCGGGCTTCGGTCAGCACCGCCTGCCCCAGGGCCAGGGGCGTGGTCGCTTCCTGGCCGGCGTAGTGGTAAGTGCCCCAAAGCGGCGCGGCGCAATCGAGCTGCTTGAGCACCGAGATGATCACCCGCGCGGCATCGTCCACCGGGGTCGGATTACCCCGCCGGTCGTCGGCCATCAACAGTTCGTCCGGGGATTCGGCCCGGGCCAGGAAACGCCCGAGAATACCGTCCGGGCTGTCATCCAGCAGCCAGCCGAAACGCAGCAGCACGTGCTGCGGGCAGGTGGCGCGAACGCTTTGCTCGATACGCCACAGAGCCTGGCCGCGCAGGCCCAGGGGCACCGGCTCGTCCTTTTCGCTGTAGGCAGTCGCCCGGGAGCCGTCGAACACCCGGTAGCTCGAAGGTTGCAGGAGGATGATGTTGTGATGCTGGCAAAGCTCTGCCAGGCGCTCGACCGCCCGTTCCTGGCCGCTCAAGCGCGCCTCGCTCACGCTCTCCGCCTGAAACCAGTCGAAGTAGTAAGCCAGGTTGATCAAGGCATCCGGGCGGGTGTCGTCGAGCAGTTGCGTAAGGCTCGCGGCATCCCAGCCGTCTTGCGGCGGACGGGGGGCGAGGAAACCGATGTCTTCCTCCGCACCCAGGCGAATCAGCGCCTGCCCAAGGGCATTTCCGCCGCCCAGTAACATAAGGCGCATTCGCATAGAGTCAGCAGGCCCAGTCTGTTCAGAACGATGGTTGGAGTCGGCCAGTCTCGTGGGGCTGGCCGTCGATAATTGCCGGAATCGTTGCATTTTGCGGGTTTGTGGCGCAAGCGTCACTCAGAAAGTGTCGAGGCCCCCATGGAATCAACGGTGCTTGCAAGTTGCCGGGTGCGGCCGCATAAATCCATCCATGAACCTTGCCCAATCCGTGAATCCGGTGCTGGACGGCTTCCACCCCGCTGTCAGCGCCTGGTTCAAGCATACCTTTGCCGCTGTGACCCCGGCCCAGGCCCGCGCCTGGCCGCTGATCGCCCAGCGCCGCTCTACCCTGATCGCCGCGCCCACCGGCTCCGGCAAGACCCTGACCGCCTTTCTCGCGGTGATCGATGACCTGGTGCGCCAGGGGCTGGCCGGCGGTGGCCAGCTGCCGGACGCCACCCTGGTGGTGTATGTGTCGCCACTCAAGGCCTTGAGCAATGACATTCAGATCAACCTGCAGCAGCCACTGGCGGGCATCACCGAGCAATTGCGCCGCATGGGCCTGCCGGAACTGTCCATCAGCACCGCGGTGCGCACCGGCGATACTCCGCAGAAAGACCGCAACGCCATGCGCAAGAGCGCGCCGCAGATCCTCGTCACCACCCCGGAATCCCTCTACGTGCTGCTGGGCTCGGATTCCGGCCGCAGGATGCTGGCCAGCACCCGCAGCGTGATCGTCGACGAAATCCACGCCCTGGCCGGCAGCAAGCGCGGCAGCCACCTGGCCCTGAGCCTGGAACGCTTGCAGGCCTTGTGCGCCGAACCCTTGCTGCGCATCGGCCTGTCCGCCACGCAGAAGCCCATCGAAGCCGTGTCGCGCTTTCTGGTGGGCCACGGCCGCCCTTGCGAAATCGTCGATATCGGCCACGCCCGGCCCCGGGACCTGGACATCGAAGTGCCGCCGGTGCCGCTGTCGGCGGTCATGGCCAATGACGTCTGGGAGCTGGTGTACGAGCGCCTCGCCAACCTGGCCAGGGAACACCGCACCACGCTGATATTCGTCAACACCCGGCGCCTGGCCGAGCGCCTGGCCCGCCACCTCAGCGAGCGCCTGGGCAAGCAGGCGGTGGCCGCGCACCACGGCAGCCTGGCCAAGGAGCAGCGCCTGGAAGCCGAGCAGCGGCTCAAGGCCGGCGACCTGCAAGTGCTGATCGCTACCGCTTCCCTGGAGCTGGGGATCGATATCGGTGATGTCGACCTGGTGTGCCAGATCGGCTCGCCGCGCTCGATCTCGGCCTTTCTGCAGCGGGTCGGCCGCTCCGGTCACCAGGTGGGCGGCACGCCCAAGGGCCGGTTGTTCGCCCTGACCCGCGACGACCTGATCGAATGCGCCGCCCTGCTCGACTGCGTGCGCCGGGGCGAACTGGACACTCTACTGATTCCCCATGCCCCCCTGGATGTGCTGGCCCAGCAGATCGTCGCTGAAGTCAGCTGCCAGGAGTGGTCGGAAGCCGCGCTGCTGGACATGCTGCGCCAGGCCGCGCCCTACGCCGACCTGGATCAGGCTCACTACCAGGCGCTGTTGCAGATGCTCGCCGAGGGCTTCAACGGGCGCCAGGGCCTGCGCAGCGCCTACCTGCACCGCGACGCCCTGGCCCGCACCCTGCGCGGGCGCCGAGGCGCCCAACTGACCGCGCTGACCAGCGGCGGGACCATCCCCGACAACGCCGACTACAGCGTGCTGCTGGAGCCCCAGGGGCTGAACATTGGCAGCGTCAACGAAGACTTCGCCGTGGAAAGCATTGCCGGCGACGTGTTCCAGCTGGGCAACACCTCCTACCGCATCCTGCGGGTGGAAACCGGCAAGGTGCGGGTCGAGGATGCCCAGGGCCAGCCGCCGAACATTCCCTTCTGGCTCGGCGAAGCCCCCGGGCGCAGCGCCGAACTCTCCGGTGCCGTGGCGCGCCTGCTGGCCCAACTCGACGAGTTGCTCGGCGCCACGCCCGGCCAGTTGCAAGCGGCCATCCACTGGTTGCACCTCGAACTGGGCCTGAACCTGGCCAGCGCCGAGCAACTGGTGGATTACCTGGCACCGGCGCGCCTGGCCCTGGGCGCGCTGCCGTCCCAGGACACGCTGATCATGGAGCGCTTCTTCGACGAGTCCGGCGGCACCCAACTGGTGATCCACAGCCCCTTCGGCAGCCGCATCAACCGCGCCTGGGGCCTGGCCCTGCGCAAGCGCTTCTGCCGCACCTTCAATTTCGAATTGCAGGCGGCCGCCAGCGAGGACGCGATCGTCCTTTCCCTGTCCACCAGCCACAGCTTCGCCCTGGACGAGGTCTGGCGTTACCTGCACAGCAACAGCGCCGAACACATCCTGGTCCAGGCGCTGCTGGACGCACCGCTGTTCGGCGTGCGCTGGCGCTGGAACGCCGGAGTGGCGCTAGCCCTGCCGCGCTACAGCGGCGGGCGCAAAGTGCCGCCGCAGATCCAGCGCATGAAAAGCGAAGACCTGATCGCCAGCGTGTTTCCCGACCAGATCGCCTGCCTGGAAAACCTGGCCGGCGAGCGCGAGATTCCCGACCATCCGCTGGTGGAGCAGACCCTCGACGACTGCCTGCACGAAGCCATGGACAGCGAAGGCTGGTTGAACCTGCTGCGTCGCATGGAACAGGGCCAGGTGCGCCTGCTCAGCCGCGAACTGCCGGCGCCCTCGCCCCTGGCGGCGGAAATCCTCAGCGCCAAGCCCTACACCTTTCTCGATGACGCCCCCCTGGAGGAACGCCGTACCCAGGCGGTGCTGGCCCGGCGCTGGAGCGACCCGCAAGCCACCGACGACCTGGGCGCCCTGGATGCCGAAGCGATTGCCGCGGTGGCCGCCGAAGCCTGGCCAGCCCCGGCCAGTGCCGATGAAATGCACGAAGCGCTGATGAGCCTGGCCTGTATCAGCGAAGCCGAGGCCCAGGCCAACCTCCACTGGCCCGAGTGGCTGCAAGCCCTTTCCAGCCAGGGCCGCGCCTGCCGCTTGCAGGCCGGCCCGGGCGGCGGCTTGTGGCTGGCCCTGGAGCGCATCTGCTGTCTGCGGGCGCTGTACCCTCAGGCCGCCTTGCAACCCGCGCTGCAACCGGTGCCCGGTTTCGACCAGGCCTGGGAGGCACAGCCGGCCCTGGTGGAGCTGATTCGCGCCCGCCTCAGCGGCTTCGCTCCCCTGACCCTGGCGCAGATCGCCGCGCCCCTGGGCCTGCCCGCTTCCAGCATCCACCAGGCGCTGATCCAGCTGGAGAGCGAAGGTTATGTGCTGCGGGGGCGCTTCAGCCCTGGCGGCGATGAAGAACAATGGTGCGAACGTCACCTGCTGGCGCGGATCCACCGCTACACGGTGAAGCGCCTGCGCCGGGAAATCGAACCGGTGGCCTTGCAGGATTTCATGCGCTTTCTGTTCGACTGGCAGCACCTGTCGCCGGGTACCCAGGGCCAGGGCAGCGCCATGCTGGCCGAGGTGGTCGCGCAGTTCGAAGGCTACCCCGCAGCGGCCTCGGCCTGGGACAGCGACCTGCTGCCGGCGCGCCTGAAGGATTACTCCGCCAGTTGGCTGGATGACCTGTGCCGCAGCGGCAAGGTGGTCTGGAGCCGGATCAACAGCAGCGGCAAGATCGCCGCCAGCGCCCTGCGCAGCACTCCCATCGTGTTGCTGCCCCGGGCCCGCGTGGCGCTCTGGAACGCCCTGACCTGCCCCATCGACAGCAGTGACCTGTCACCCAAGGCGCAGAAGGTTCACGCCGTACTGAGCCAGCTGGGCGCACTGTTTTTCGATGAACTGCTGCAAGAAGCCCACCTGCTGCGCAGCGAACTGGAAACCGTGCTGCAGGAACTGGTAGGCGCCGGATGGGTGAACGCCGACAGCTTCGCCGGGCTGCGGGCCCTGATCACCCCGGCCAGCAAGCGCCAGAACCGCAGCAGCCGACGGGGTCGCGGCGCCTTCGTCGGAGGAATGGACGACGCGGGGCGCTGGGCCTTGTTGCGCCGCGCCGCCAGCGAGGATAGCGCCGCCACCCTGGAGCACGTGGCCATGACCCTGCTACGCCGCTATGGCGTGGTGTTCTGGCGCCTGCTGGAGCGCGAGGCCGACTGGCTGCCCAACTGGCGCGATTTGCTGCGTACCTTCCATCGCCTGGAAGCCCGCGGAGAAATTCGCGGCGGGCGCTTCGTCAGCGGCCTGGCCGGCGAGCAGTTCGCCCTGCCGGAAGCCATCCCGCTACTGCGCGAAGTGCGCCGCCGGCCCCATGACGGCAGCCTGATCGCGGTGTGCGGCGTCGACCCGCTGAACCTTGCCGGGACCCTGCTGCCCGGGCCCAAGGTCCCGGCCCTGAGCGGCAACCGCCTGGTGTTCCGCGACGGCCTGCCGGCGGCCGCCGACATCGGCGGCACCCAGCACCTGTGGCTGGAGCTGGAACCCCAGGCCGCCCAGGCCCTGCGCAACAAGCTCATCCGGCACTGACCTCCCCCGTAGGAGCCGGCTTGCCGGCGAAAGGGCCCGAAGCCCTGAGCCACATCCAACGGCCTCTTCGCTGGCAAGCCTGCTCCTACCCAGGCAGCAGGCGCCCTTCCAGACAATCCACGCCCACCCTCGTAGGAGCCGGCTTGCCGGCGAAAGGGCCCGTGAGCCCTGCGCCAGATCCAGCGGCCTCTTCGCTGGCAAGCCAGCTCCTACACAGGCAGCAGGCGCCCTTCCAGACAATCCACGCCCACCCTCGTAGGAGCCGGCTTGCCGGCGAAAGGGCCCGTGAGCCCTGCGCCAGATCCAGCGGCCTCTTCGCTGGCAAGCCAGCTCCTACCCAGGCAGCAGGCGCCCTTCCAGACAATCCACGCCCACCCTCGTAGGAGCCGGCTTGCCGGCGAAAGGGCCCGTGAGCCCTGCGCCAGATCCAGCGGCCTCTTCGCTGGCAAGCCAGCTCCTACCCAGGCAGCAGGCGCCCTTCCAGACAATCCACGCCCACCCTCGTAGGAGCCGGCTTGCCGGCGAAAAGGCCCGTGAGCCCTGCGCCAGATCCAGCGGCCCTTACGCTGGCCGTCGTTGCGCAATCATTGCGGGCGGGGGGATTCGGGGAGCAGCAGCGCCGAGTCGTCCTGTTCCGGTTCGTCTTCATGCACCCGCCGCGCCGGTAACACCACCGGCTGTGGATAAGTCTGGGCGAAATGCACCCAGGGGCAGTTATCCACAAGCTTTTTCAGACGCTGGTTGAAGGCCCGGCTCACCGCGTACTGGCCGCCGGACACCGTGCGGAACTGGGCCGTCAGCACCACGCCGTTGAGGTCCATCTTGTCCACCCCGAACACGTCCAGGCCGCCTTGCAGGTTGTAGCGCAGGAAGCTGTCCTCGCTGATGGAGCGCCCGGCTTCGCGGATCAGTTCGATGGCCTTGTCGACGTCGGTGTCGTAGGTGAACTGCACCGAGAAGAAGGCATAGGCGAACTGCCGCGACTGGTTGGTGACCGCCTTGATCTGGCCGAACGGCACCGAATGCACGAAACCCTTGCCGTCGCGCAGGCGCAGGGTGCGGATGGTCAGGCCCTCGACGGTGCCGGCATGGCCGGAGTCGAGCACCACCCAGTCACCAATGGACAGGGTGTCTTCGATGATGATGAACAGGCCGGTGATCACGTCCTGCACCAGTTGCTGGGAGCCGAAACCGATGGCCAGGCCCACCACCCCGGCACCGGCCAGCAGCGGCGCGACGTTGATCCCCAGGTTGGCCATGGTGGTGATCGCGCAGATCACCACCAGGATGATTTTGATCGCATTGCGCAGCAGCGGCAGGATGGTCTTGACCCGGGTACTGGGCTGACGCGCCGAACGCTTGTTGGCCGGTGGCTTGAGGGCCTCCTGGATCGCCGTGTCGAGCACCACCCACAGCAGCCAGGTCACCAGGAAGATCAGGCCGATGCTGCTCAGGGAGTCGCTGATGGCCCGGCCCACGGTATTGCGCTGGGCGAACTCGAACAGCGAGATCCCCCAGATGCGCCCGAGGATCTCGATGAAGGCGATGGCCATGACGATCCGCAGCAGGGCGTGCAACAGGCTCAGGAAACGCTCCTTGTAGGCGCTGCTGCGCTGAATCGTCTGGGCGCTACGGGACTTGAACAGGTGCTGCAGCACGGTGCTGAGGAACACCGTGGCGATCAGCAGCACGGTGGTCAGCAAGGCGCAGCGCAGGGCCTGCTGGCTGTCCTCGCCGGCACCGATCAGGCTCACCGCCGAGACCAGCACCATCAGCAGGATCGGCCAGTACCAGAGCCCGGAAAAGATCCGCAGCGACTCCTGCAACGCCGGCTGTTTCAGACGCTGGGCCAGGGAGCGGTTGCGGATCAGGTGCGCCACCGGCCGGCGCAGGCGGATCACCAGCACCGCGAAGATCAGCGAGGCCAGCAGGCCGGTGAACACCGCCACGCTGCTGGTGATATTGCCCCCCAGCTGGCGAGCGATCTGCGGGCTGGTGAGGGCATCGCTGAGAGCCGCAAGGAAACCGATCAGAAACAGCGGTTTCGGGCAGTAGCCACGGATGATCCGCACCGCGGGCCGCTTGTGCCCGACGTTGAACATCACGATCAGGCACAACAGCACCGAGGTCGAGACGATGCCGCTGCTGGTGGCATAGGCCAGGCACAGGGCCAGCGCCCGCCCCACCGAACCGTTCAGGGAATGGCTGACGTAAAGCGTCAACGGCAGGCAGACCAAGGCCGGCAAGGTATAAGGCAGCAGGTATTCCAACAGGCCCTGGCCTCGGGGCCGGGCTTGCAGCCAGGGCCGCTGGCTCAGCCGCCGTACCAGCAGCCCGGCCAGCACCGTGAGCAGGGCGAAGCTGCCCAGCCAGGTGCCGGACAAGGTGAGGAAATCCCCGGCCACGCTCCAGCCCGAACGGTCCGAGGGTTGGTTCACCAGGCGCCCCACTTCGTCCGCCGCGCGGTCGGCCCGCAGGCGCCAGGCGTCGATCAGGTTTTCATTGAGGTCGAGCTTGTCCTGGACATCGTCGATGCTCGAACTGATGGCGCCCAGCAGGCCCCCTTCCACCAGCAGTTCCGGCTTGGCCGGGGCCGCCGCCGGGGTTGTTGCGGCAGTGGCGGCGCAGAGCTCGCTGCTGCCCAGAACGAGCAGCATCCCGAGCAAGATCGCGGTCTTGAAATTCAACACAACGCAGGGCTCCTTCAGCAGGGTCTGTAAGGAACTGATCAGCAAACGCCCGGCAAGTTCGCTTCAGTTGCCCCCGGGGCCGGCGCGCCGGTGAACGACGGGCTCCGGGATCCTTGACCCACAGGCAAATATCTTGTGCCGATAG
Source organism: Pseudomonas sp. JV245A (assembly GCF_032424515.1). Classification (NCBI taxonomy): domain Bacteria; kingdom Pseudomonadati; phylum Pseudomonadota; class Gammaproteobacteria; order Pseudomonadales; family Pseudomonadaceae; genus Pseudomonas; species Pseudomonas sp. JV245A. The sequence goes on along the minus strand of NZ_VYKE01000017.1, from coordinate 60,831 downwards.
GGCTATTTTTCCGCACGAGTCAAACCCGGACACTGCGCGCCAATCCCACTTTCACCGGAGTTGCAGTGATGCCCATTGCCCTGCTCGCGCTGACCCTCAGCGCATTCGCCATCGGCACGACCGAGTTCGTTATCGTTGGCCTGCTACCCACCATAGGTACCGACCTCGGGGTCAGCCTGCCGTCCGCCGGCCTGCTGGTCAGCCTCTACGCTCTGGGCGTGGCGATTGGCGCCCCGGTGCTCACCGCCCTCAGCGGCAAGGTGCCGCGCAAGCTGTTGCTGCTGTCGCTGATGGTGCTGTTCACCCTTGGCAACCTGCTGGCCTGGAAGGCACCCGGGTATGAATCCCTGGTGCTGGCACGGATTGTCACGGGCCTGGCCCACGGGGTGTTTTTCTCCATCGGCTCGACCATCGCCACCAGCCTGGTGCCCAAGGAAAAAGCCGCCAGCGCGATCGCCATCATGTTCACCGGGCTCACCGTGGCCCTGGTCACCGGCGTACCCCTGGGCACCTTTATCGGCCAGCATCTGGGCTGGCGCGAAACCTTCCTCGCAGTGTCCGCCCTGGGGGTGATCGCCTTTATCGGCAGCCTGCTGTTCGTGCCGAAGAACATTACCCACCGCCCGCCGGCGTCGCTGCTGCAACAACTGCAGGTGCTCAAGCAACCGCGCCTGCTGCTGGTGTACGCCATGACCGCGGTGGGTTACGGCGGCTCGTTCATCGCCTTCACCTTCCTGGCGCCGATCCTCCAGGACATTTCCGGCTTCAGCGCCGGCACCGTGAGCCTGGTGCTGCTGGTGTACGGCGTGTCGGTGGCGGTGGGCAATATCTGGGGCGGCAAATTGGCGGACCGACGCGGACCGATCGGCGCCCTGAAGATCATCTTCGCCCTGCTCGCCGCGGTGCTGCTGATGCTCAGCCTCACCGCCGGCAACCCATGGCTGGCGCTGCTGACCGTGCTGCTGTGGGGCGCGGTGGCGTTTGGCAACGTACCGGGGCTGCAGGTCTATGTGGTACGTCAGGCCGAGCACTACACACCCCAGGCGGTGGACGTGGCGTCCGGCCTGAACATTGCCGCCTTCAACCTGGGGATTGCCGGTGGAGCCTGGCTGGGGGGCTTGATCGTCGCTCACCTGGGGCTGATCCACACCGCCTGGATCGGCGCGCTGGTGGTGCTGGTGGCCCTGGCCCTGACCGTCTTGAGCGGCCACCTGGATCGCCGCAACCCGCTAGCGTTCGCGCCGGCCGGCGGCAGCGCCCGGGCAGTGGCAGGCCACTGAACAGGCCGCAGCCGGGTTACGGTACCCGGCTTGCAGCCGTTGAGGTGGCACCGAAGCGATTGCGATATTCACTGGGCGCCAGCCCGGTGATTTTCCGGAACAGGCTGCGAAAGGTGGCAGGGTCCTGATAACCCACGGTCCAGGCGATGTGATCGATGCTGCCGTTGGTGAACTCCAGCAGTTCCCGGGCCTTGCCCACCCGCAGGTGCTGACAGTACTGGGTCGGCTTGAGGCCGGTGGCCGCCCGGAAGCGCCGCAGCAAGGTGCGCGGCTCAAGCCCCGCCTGCTGCGCCATCACCGGCAGCGAAACATCCACCGCGCCATTGGCCTGCAGCCAGTGCTGGAGCTTGAGAATCGCCCCGTCGCCGTGGCTGAGGATCGGTGCGAAATTGCTGCCGCACTGGCTCGCGCTGGCACTGTGCTCCATCACCAGAAAGCGCGCCGTGGCACTGGCGATGCTCGGCCCCAGCAAGCGGTTCACCAGGCGCAGACCAAGCTCGGCCCAGGCCATCAGCCCGGCGCTGGTGATCAGGTCGCCGTCATCGACAATGGGTTTGTGCGCTTCCAGGCGCACCTGTGGGTAACGCTCGGCGAAGGCCTGGGCCGAGGTCCAGTGGGTGGTGGCGCTGCGGCCATCGAGCAGGCCGCTTTCGGCCAGCAGGATCGAGCCCACACAGACTCCGCCCAGGGTGGCTCCAGCGGCGTGTTGCTGGCGCAGCCAGTCCATCAGGGCGGCAGATGACTGATGGCTTGAGAAGCCCGCCAGCGAAGGCGGGATCAATACCGCCAACAAGGCCCCGGGGGCTTCGGCCAGGCTGTCGTGGACCCGCACCGGAGGCAGTTCGCCGCTGGCCTGCCAGTGGCTGACGCGCAACCGCGGCAACTGCGCCTGCGGCTGTTCGCCGGCAATCCGGTTGGCTACCTCGAACAAGTCGCTCAGGCCATGTACCGCCGCCATCTGCACACCGGGATAGAGCAGTACCCCCAATTCGGCGTGCGTGCCTTGAATACCCACTGTCAGTTTTCCCCCGGTTAATGTCGGTGCGGCCAATCCTCGAAGGAACGACCGATGGCGATACTGGCTCCCACGTCAATCACTCACCCGCAGGTATTACCCATGGCCAGACAGGCACTCATCGTAATCGATATCCAGAACGACTACTTCGCCGACGGCAAGTGGCCCCTGATCGGCGTCGACGCTGCAGCGGACAACGCCGCCCGGCTGATCCAGGCATTTCGCCAGAACGCTGAACCTGTGGTGCACATCCGCCACGAATTCACCTCCGACGACGCTCCCTTCTTCACTCCCGGCTCCCCAGGTGCGCAGTTGCACCCCAAGGTCCAGAACCACGCCGATGAGCCGGTGGTGCTCAAGCATTTCGTCAACGCATTCCGCGACACCGAGCTGCAATCTCTGCTCACGCGGCAGGGCATCGAGGAACTGGTGATCGTCGGCAACATGAGCCACATGTGTGTGGAAGGCACTGCCCGGGCCGCTGCCGACCTGGGCTACCCGGTCAAGGTGATCCATGACGCCTGTGCCACTCTCGACCTGGAGTTCGCTGGCCAGCGCGTGCCCGCCGCCCAGGTACAAAGTGCGGTGATGGCGGCACTGGCGTTCGCCTATGCCAGCGTGCTGTCCACCGAGCAGTTTCTGGCGGCCGGGCAGGCCCCTGCGGCTTGATCACCCGCAAGCGGTGAGCCGTGGCTCACCGCAACTTCATGGCACCAGGCATTTCCCGGATTAAGTTCGCCGCTGTTTACCGAGAGGTTAATAGCGGCAAATGCCAATAGTTGCAGGACCTACAAGTTAACCACAATGCGCACGAATGATTCCCATTAACAAAAAACACTCCCCGACAACCCGCTCGGACAGCTCTATGGAACAACTAAATAACTCCCCATTAATAAGCAAGCCATTAAATAGCTGACTAATAGTAATCAAGGGTTAATCCGTTATTTCAAAACCTGATTTGAAACATTTGTAAAAATCCATCAAGAGCTGCCCTCGCACATGACTTAGTGCGCTTTCATGAAACGATTTTTTCTATATATCCAATTTTCATAATATTTATAGCAAAGTAAAAAAACAGCCCCACCGCCTATACCACCCCCAGCATTCATTGAGCAAGAACAGGCTCCATCAGACTTCTTGCAAGACGCTCAGCGGAGCCGTCCCGGACTAAACACGCACTTTCCCCTGAAGCCATAAAAGTGCCTTGCAGGCCACTTCATTCAACTTACTTGCAAAACCCTCGGCCTTGACTAAGTTGATAGCTACTCGCCACTGAAGTGTTCTTCAGCCGCCAGAAGATCAATAAAAACCGCCGAGGAATTCAATAACCAGACGCCCTCCTGCCCTACCCAGCTGACACTGACACGGAATCCAGTCATATCAATCAAGAGGGACGCTTGATGAAGCGCAGCTCGTTGTCTCGTGCCTTTTCACTCAAGGGTGCGGCCGAAAATTACTGGCTCTCGTTATTACTATTCTCGATCCTGGTTATCGCCAGTTTCCTGTTGTTTGAACAGCAGATCCAACAGCTGCTGAGTCACCTGGGCACCTTCCTTCCCACCGATCCCGTACAACGCCTGAGCCTGGCCCTGTTGCTGGTAACCCTGTTGGCCCTGGACGTGCTGCTGCCCGTGCCCTCCAGCCTGGTGGCACTGCTGGCCGTGGCGGCCCTGGGCGCCATTGGCGGCTACCTGGTGATCTTCATCGGCCTGTGCCTGGGGGCCAGCCTCGGCTACTGGCTGGGGGCCGGCTACTTCCGCCTGCTGTCCAATTGGCTGGGGCTCAGGACCTGGCAACCCGGGCAACTGGCCTATCGCCTCAGCACCCTGTCGCTGGTGTGCCTGCGTGGCGTGCCGGTGCTGGCAGAAACCTCGGTGCTGGCCGCCGGCATGCAATGTTATCCGCTGCGCCAGTTTCTCCTGGTCACCACCCTGGCCAACGCCGGGCTGGCCCTGGCCTATGCCGCCATCGGCAGCCTGCTGGTGGAACAGAACGCCCTGCTGGCAACCATTCTCGCCAGCATGGTGCTGCCCGGGCTGTTCCTCGGCACCCGCAGCCTGTTCAAGAGCCGCCTGGCCCAGCCCCGGTACGATCAGGCGCAGTCTCTGGAAGGCCGCTTCCAGGTGAGCTACCACTACCCGGTGCTGTTCACCGATCACATCTTCCAGGCCGACAACCCCTGCCTGCACCAGCAACTGACCCGGCAGAACCCGGGGCGCACCACGGTGCTTGTGTTTGTCGATGAACAACTGCTGCTGTGCTCGCCCCAGTTGCCGCTGCAGATCGACCACTACTTCAGCGCCCACGCCGCCGACCTGCATCTGCAGGCCGCACCGATCGCGGTGCCGGCCGGCGAATTGAGCAAGACCCCGGACGTGCTCCAGCAGATGTACGCGCAGATGCTGGAACACGGCCTGGATCGCCACTGCTATGTGCTGGCCCTGGGCGGCGGCGCAGTGCTGGACGCAGTGGGCTATGCCTGCGCCACCTTCCACCGGGGCATGCGCCTGATCCGCATCCCGTCCACCGTGCTGGCGCAGAACGATGCCGGCATCGGGGTGAAGAATGGCATCAACGCCTTCGCCCAGAAAAACCTGCTGGGGGCCTTCTACCCGGCCACAGCGGTGATCAACGACTTCCAGCTGCTGCTCAGCCTTTCCCACCGGGACCAGATTGCCGGCCTGGCCGAAGCGGTCAAGGTCGCGGTGATCAAGGATGCCGCGTTCTTCCAGTGGATGGAGCAGCAGGCCGAAGCCCTGGCCGGTTTCGAGCACAACGCCAGCCGCTACGCCATTCGCCGCTGCGCCGAACTGCACCTGGGCCATATCACCGGTGCCGGCGATCCGTTCGAACGGGGCAATGGCCGCCCCCTGGACTACGGGCACTGGGCCGCCCATAAGCTGGAGAACCTCAGCCAGCATCGCTTGCGCCACGGTGAAGCGGTGGCCGTGGGCATGGCCCTGGATGCGCTGTATGCCAACGCCAGCGGCCTGCTGTCCGACGCCGACTGCCAGCGCCTGCTGCGACTGCTGGACAGGCTCGGCTTCAACCTCTGCCCGCCGGAACTGAGCCTGCGGGACAACCAGGGGCGTTCGCCGATCCTGGTGGGCCTGGAAGAGTTCCGCCAGCACCTGGGGGGCCAGCTGTCGATCCCGATGCTCAACCGCCTGGGCCAGTCGGTGGATGTGCACCAGATCGACATGCCGCTGATGGAACAGGCCCTGCTGCGCCTGGCGGGTTTCGGCGGGCCGGATTTCGCCTGGGGCCCGGGGTGCGCGCAATGATCCAATCGTCGCTGACCACCTGGCTGACTCTGGGCCGGGTCTCCAACCTGCCAACGGTATGGACCAATGCCCTGGCCGCCGCGCTGCTGGCCAGCAGCGCTACCACCCTGGCGCCACCCTCGCCGCTGGTCTGGACCCTGCTGCTGGTGGCGCTCTCGGCGCTGTACCTGGCGGGCATGCTGCTCAACGACCTGATGGACGCCGACTGGGACCAGCAGCACCACAACCCGCGGCCGATCGTTCTCGGCCTGGTCAGCCGCGCCCAGGTCCGCCTGGCCACTGCCGCGCTGCTGCTGCTGGCGGCGCTGGCGGTCCTCGGCCTGAGCCGGATGATTGCCCAGCCCCACTGGCTGCTGGCCAGCGCCGGATTGCTGCTGCTGTTTATCCTTGGCTACAACCTTCTGCACAAGAAATATCCGCACAGCGTCTGGCTGATGGGCGGCTGCCGCTCGGCGCTGTACCTGACCGCCGCCGCCAGCCTGGCCATGCCGCCCCAGCCATTGTGGCTGTGCGCCGCGCTGCTGGGCACCTACATCGCCGGCTTGACCTACCTGGCCCGCCTGGAGCATCGCAACCAGTTGCTCAGCCGCCTGCCGCTGCTGCTCATGCTCAGCCCTCTGCTCCTGGCCGCCTATGCCGGCAACAGCGTGTTCTGGCTGGTCCTGCTGCTGTGGCTGGGCTGGTTGGGCTGGCACTACCAGCGCCACCTGGCCAACCCGCAACAACGGCAGGTCCGCGCCTTCATCGGTGCCGGGCTGGCCGCCCTGCCGCTGTTCGACGCCCTGGTGCTGGCGGTGGCCAACCAGCCCTTGGGCAGCCTGCTGTGTGTGCTGGTGTTCTTTCTGCTTCCCCACCTTCAACGCTGGATCAAGCCGACATGAACATGGACCCCATCGCCCCTGCACCGCCGGCGCTTGCCATTCGCCATGGTGCCTTCGCCGAGCGCCAGCAATTGCTGGAACGGCATCTGGACGACGACAGCCGAAGCTGGTGGCAGCAAGCCCGGGAACAACTGGCCCGGCAGCCCTCGGCCAACACCCTGATGCTGCTCAGCAGTCAGTGTCGGCGCCGCTTGGCCAGCGCACCGCTGGCCCCCAGCCCGGACTGCAACCGCACTCAACTGGCCCGGGCGCTGCTGCTGGCCCAGTTGCTGGAGCAGCAGGCCGGCGCCGGGCAACTGGCCCTGTTGCGCCAGCTGTTTCTCTGGGGCGACGACCAGGAAAAGGCTGCCCTGCTCAAGGCCCTGGATGACCTCGACAGCCAGGGGGCCAGCCTCGACCTGGCGCTCCAGGCCGGGCGCACCAACAACCGCGAGGTGTTCGCCGCCATCGCCCTGGACAACCCCTTTGCCGCGCGCCACTACCCGGAACGGGCCTTCCACCAGCTGGTGCTCAAGACCCTGGGCATGGGCCTGGACAGCCGCCACATCCACGGCCTGGCAGAACGGCGCAGCGTCGACCTCAACCAGTTGGCCCTGGACCTGATGGAAGAACAGCTGGCCGCCGAGCGCGAGGTCGCCGACGGCCTGCCCCAGGCCATTGCCTTCGAGCTGTTGAGCCTGGCCCAGCTGCAGCGCCTGCGAGGCCTGTACCAGCAGGGACGATTGCCTGCGCACTGGCGCGACCACTTCCCGGCAGGCGGTTGACCCCCGGCAGCTGAGCCCACGATTTTTCCCGCACTCAAGCAAGGAGCCACCATGGCGAAGTACTTCGACCCGCACATTCATATGGTCAGCCGCACCACCGACGACTACCAGAACATGGCCGCCGCCGGCATCACCGGGGTCATCGAGCCTGCGTTCTGGCAAGGCCAGGCGCGCACCAGCGTCGGCAGCTTCATCGACTACTTCGACACCCTGCTGGGCTGGGAGCGCTTTCGCGCCAGCATGTTCGGCATCCACCATTTCTGCACCATCGGCCTCAACCCCAAGGAAGCCAACGACCTGTCGGTGGCTAACGAAGTGCTGGAGATCCTGCCGCGCTACCTGGTCAAGGACGGCGTGGTAGCGGTAGGGGAAATCGGCTACGACGACATCACCCCGGAAGAAGATCGCTTTCTCGCCGCGCAACTGGAACTGGCCAGACAGTTCAACCTGCCGGTGCTGGTGCACACCCCGCACCGCGACAAGATCGGCGGCACCAAGCGCACCCTGGCGGTGATCCGCGAGGTGGGCATCGCCGAAAACCTGGTGATCATCGACCACCTCAACGAACTGACCCTGCCCCTGGTGCTGGACAGCGACTGCTGGCGCGGGCACTCGATCTACCCCAACACCAAGATGTCGGAGCAGCGCATGGTGGCCCTGCTGCAGGAATACGGCAGCGAAAAAATGGTGGTCAACAGCGCCGCCGACTGGGGCATCAGCGACCCGCTCAAGGTGCCCAAGACCGGCCAGGCCATGCTCGCCGCCGGCTTCAGCGAAGCCCAGGTGGAGCAGGTGCTGTTCCACAACCCGGTGGATTTCTTCGCCCAGAGCGGGCAGTTGGACAAGCAACTGGTGAGCACCCCGCTGCCGATCGACCAGCGCCGCCAGTGGCAGGACAACTCGGCCCTGAGGGGCCAGGAACCGGTGGTCAAATGAGTGCCCGGGCCGGCTGGAACGCCGCGCAGATCGGCTACTGCAGCAACGTGCACCCGGCCCATGACGTGGCCGGCCTACGGGCGTCGATCCAGGAACATTTCCAGGGTGTGCGGCGTCAGCGTGGGCTGGCGGTGCAGGACAGCGGCCTGTGGATCAGCGCCCAGGCCGCCGCCGAACTACAGGTGCCAGAGGTGCGCGAGGCCTTCATCGAACTGCTGCACGATTGTGGCCTGCGCCTGACCTCGCTCAACGGTTTCCCCTATGGCCAGTTCCATGAAGGCGCAGTTAAGGCCGAGGTCTACCGGCCCACCTGGGCCGAACCCCAGCGCCTGGAATACAGCCTGCAACTGGCGCATCTGCTGGCCGCCGCTCTGCCCCTGGATTGCCAGCAGGGGGTGATTTCCAGCGTGCCCTTCGGTTATGCCGCCACCTGGGACGAGGCCCAGCAGCAACAGGCCGAAACCCACCTGCGGCAACTGACCGCCGAGCTGGCCAGCCTGCATCGCAGCAGCGGCAGGAAGATCCTGGTGTGCCTGGAGATGGAGCCGGATTGCGTGCTGGAAAACACCGATCAGGCCCTGGCCTTTTTCAAGCACTGGCAGGCCACCGATCCCCATCATGGCTACCTGGCGCTGTGCTTCGACGTCTGCCATCAGGCGGTGGTCTTCGAAGACTGCTATCAATCCCTGCAACGGCTGCTGGATGCGCGGGTTCCGGTGGGCAAGATCCAGCTGTCCAACGCCCTGATCTGCCAGTTGCCGTTTGCCGATCGCCCACGCCGCCAGCAGGTACTGCAGGCCTTGGGCAACTTCGCCGAAGCCACCTACCTGCATCAGGTCAAGGCCCGGGATATGGCCGGGCAGCTACTGGCCTGGGCCGACCTGCCCGGGGCCCTGGACGCCGCCGAACCGGCCCAGGGGCAATGCCCCGAGTTGCGCATTCACTTTCATGTGCCGCTGTTCAGCGAACAGTTTCTACTGGCCGAGCTCAGCGGCAGCCAGCAGGCCTTGCTGCGCACCTTCGACTTTCTCGCCGCGCACCCGAACTTCCAGCCGGTGCTGGAGGTGGAAACCTACAGCTGGAACGTGCTGCCCGGTGCGCTGCGCCCGGACAGCGAGCAGGCCTTGCTGCAAGGCATCGCCGCCGAACTGCAATGGGTCGAGGGCCAACTGCGCCAGCGGCATCTGCTGCGTACCCACTCGTCTGCCCTGGAGGCTCCGGCCCATGCCTTCTGAACGCCCGCGCCAGCCCTTGCTGCTGATCAATGTGGTGGGCCTGACACCCAGCCTGCTGGGGCCGGCCACGCCGCGGATCAACAACCTGCTGCAACGGGCGCGAATGGCCCGGCTGCGCCCGGTGTTCCCCGCCGTGACCTCCACCGTGCAGGCCTCGATCCTCACCGGGCTGCCGCCTTCGGAACACGGCATCGTCGGCAACGGCTGGTATTTCCGCGATCAGGTCGAGGTGCGTTTCTGGCTGCAGCCCAACGCGCTGATCCAGGGTGAAAAGGTCTGGCAGGCGCTGCAACGGGAGATCCCCGGCCTGCGCTGCAGCCAGCTGTTCTGGTGGTTCAACATGTATGCCCAGGTGGAGGCAGCCATCACCCCGCGCCCCCACTACCCGGCCGACGGGCGCAAGATGTTCGGCCTCTATTCGTCGCCTCCGGGGCTGCACGAACGCATCGAACAGCAGATCGGCGAGTTCCCCTTTCCGAGCTTCTGGGGCCCGGCCGCGGGGATTGCCTCCAGCCGCTGGATCGTCGACTGCGCCATCGCCGAGTTCCAGATCAGCCGCCCCGACCTGCAACTGATCTACCTGCCGCACCTGGACTACAGCCTGCAACGCCTGGGGCCGGAGCATCCGTCCATCAGCGACGAAGTGCGGGCCATCGACCATGAAGTCGGGCGCCTGCTGGATTTTGCCCAGCAGCAAGGCGCGGCCGTGATGCTGGTCTCCGAATACGGCATCGAGGCGGTGCAGCAGTCCATCTCGATCAATCGCGTGCTGCGCGAGCAAGGTCTGCTGCAGGTACGTCGTTCATTGAGCTGGGAGCTGCTGGACCCCGGCGCCAGCGCGGCCTTCGCCGTGGTCGACCACCAGATCGCCCACGTCTATGTGCGCCAGCCCGAGGACATTGCCCGGGTCAAGGCCCTGCTGCTGCGCCAGCCCGGTATCGAGCAGGTGCTGGACAGGAGCGAGCAGCGGGCCTGCCAGCTCGATCACCCACGCAGCGGCGAGCTGGTGGCGGTGGCCGCCCCGGGCTTCTGGTTCGATTACTACTACTGGTTCGACGACCGCCTGGCCCCGGATTTCGCCCGCACTGTGGATATCCACCGCAAGCCGGGCTACGACCCACTGGAGCTGTTCATCGACCCGGCGATCCGCTTTCCCAAGCTGCGGGTCGCTCGCCGGCTGCTGCAGAAGAAGCTCGGCTTTCGCTACTACATGGACCTGATTCCCCTGGACACCTCACTGATTCGCGGCAGCCACGGACGCTTGCCCAGCAGTGCCGAGGCAGGGCCCCTGCTCATCACCGATTGCGATTTACCCCTGCCGGCGCACCTGCCGGCCACCGCGGTAAAGCACCTGCTCCTAGAGCATTTCCTAGGGCGCCCCTATGACGATACGGCTCAGGCCAAGGAGATTCCATGCGGCGAACCATCCCTATAGTCGTGCTCGGTGTGTTGAGCGGCCTCGCTCACGCACAGACCACGCCCGCCTTCAATTGCAGCAACTTCCTGACGTTCAATGGTGACCAGGCCGGCACCCTGAGCACCTTCAAGCAGAGCCCGGAAACCATGGCATGGAACTGGTTTGTGTGCCTCAACCAGCCGGCCGGCTCCGGTAGCCCGGAGCGGCTCTGGGAGACGTTCAAACCATCCGATGAGGTCTACCTGAGCAAGGGGCAGGCTCCCCAGCCCTACAGCACCCAGGCCAACCTGCCGAGCCAGGTGCAGACCCAGGCGCAGAAGATCCCGGGCATGAACACCAGCGGGCTGTTCCTCAACCTGGGCAACGACACCGACGGCAGCACCGACAACGGCACCCAGCAGGTCGATGGCCTGGCCCTGGAAATGGGCAACCAGGTGCCGGAAGCGCAACGGGGCCAGTCGGTGCGTTTTCACATGTTGATGGGCCAGGACACCTTCAACTACATCGTCCAGCAGAAGATCTACAACCGGAACGGCATTGCCGCCCTGACCAGCAGCCTGAACTTTCCCGCCACGGCTTGGGAGCTGAAGACCTCCTGGTTGTGGATCGGCAGCGATAGCACCTTCCAGGCGCAACTGGCAAAGGATGGCTACTTCATCGCCCAGGCCTACTACGTCGACAAGCAGGGCCAATACCACACCGGCTACGCCGGCCTCAGCGGCATGCACGTCATCAACAAGCTGACCCACGACTGGGTCTGGACCACCTTCGAGAACCGCAACAACAGCAAGTACACCGTGACCAACGGCACGCCGGCCAAGCCCATGACCAACATCACCGGGCCCACTGACGCGGCCCAGCCGGTGAATGCCACCTTCCAGCAGCAGAACCCCACGCTGGCCCAGTACGAGTTGATCGGCGTGCAGTACGACCAGGCCCAGGCCGAGCCCAAGCTGCTGGCCAACTCCCAGCTGGAATCAGCCTTCCAGAGCCACTCCTCGTGCCTGGCCTGCCACAACACCGCGGCCTATTCGATCAACAACACCTACTTCAACTTCGCCTTGAAAGAGGATGGCGGGATCGTCTACCCCACCACCGTACTACCGGACTCCGACTTCGTCGGCTACCAGAAACTGGACTACGTCTGGTCGCTCAAACGCGCCCAGTGGCAGCGCTAAGGAGCAGCTCATGAGCGTCTTGAACTTTCCCCGGATCTACTTCAATGGCCACATGTTCTGGAACCCACCGACGGCCAACAACAACGACGTTTTCCCGCTATATGACGCGGTGAAGATGCGCATGAACTGGCCGTTCCTGTCCTACTACGGGATCAACGACCAGAACGCCCCGCAACAGCTGATGCCCTGGACCATCGCCCCGCTGGCCTACGAGAACGTGCCGGACTACGTGCTGCAGGTGCCCACCAATGGCTCGCCCAGTGGCTACCCGATGATTCCCGCCGAATGGGACCTGTTCGGCGACAACGCCTGCGGCTTGGTCGACTACGAGCAGACCCGCTCGGTGATCGTCGGTGGCGAGTTCCAGGCCAACACCTACATCGACAACGACCCGCTGGTGAACAAGTGTTACCAGTTGCAGGGCAACCCGTTCGGCAGCGCCGCGCCGACAGCCGCGCGCTTCGTCGATATCAGCCCCTGGCAGAACACCTTCACCGCCCTGTACTTCGACAAACTGGTACTGGGGGACGCCACCTGCGGCCTGACCTTGAAGCGCCGGTACCGCATGCTCGACCGCTTCCTCAACTTCAACTGGGGGGCCTTCGGCGGCTTGAGCTACGTGACTACCACCTGGCAGACCTGCTTCCCGAAAGACCAGCTGCAGTGGATCGTCGGCGACTCGCAACTGCTGAAGACCCTGCAACAGGAGATGATCAACCAGAACGCCAAGGGCCTGATGTTCCGGTTCACCACCTACCTGACCTTCTACGACAAGAACGGCATCTTCAACGACTTCCCGGTGGTGGACAGCCACTCCAAGACGCCCGAAGCCATGGCCGCGCTGCAGGCGATGTACCAGAAGGGCCTGGATAACGTCGCCGACATCTTCTTCAACCCGGCCTACAGCCGCACCGCCGGTACTCTGGGCCTGTGGTTCGACAATGAATACCCCACCGCTCCGGCTGGCCGGCGCCTGGAACCCAAGGCCCCGGTACCGGTGTGCAAGGCGGTTCCCAAAGACACCAAGCCTGCGGCCATGACCCTGGGGGTGATCAGCGCCCAAGTGCACGACAACACCCTGTCCCTGGACCTGGGCAATACCTTTCCGTTCTATCCCGCCGGAGACAGCGCCGCACTGCCGCCCACCAACACTGACCTGAGCCAGGGAATTCCGGTGCCCGGGAAATACCTGGCCGGTGATTACGACATCGGGGTACGGCCCACTGGCGGCGCTTTCCACAAAGTCGCCAGCTTTGGCTTCGAACAGTATCGCCAGACCGCCTTCGACAAGCGCGCCGGCCTGCTGGACCTGCCCATCAGCCCCGCCGACCAGGCCGCGTTGCAACAGGGCGCCCTGGAGCTGCAGTTGCAGGGCAGCCAGGAACTGGTCGCCGCCGCCCAGAATATGTGGACCGCCGAGGTCCTCGACAGCGGCTGCTTCATCGATGTGGGCGACACCCGGGTCCTGAGCATCATGGTGCAGTACGACGGCCTGCCCGCGCCCGCGGGCACCGTGCTGTGGGTGGCGGAGTACAACAACGCCTACATGCTGACCACCAGCGACTATTACCTGGCCTTCAGTAACGCGGCCAACTTCACCCTGTTCAACAACTACCCGAAGGACCCCGGGAGCAACACGTCGAACCGACCGCAGTTCGTCGGCACCCAGACCGCTGAAAGCCTGTTGCACGTGGGCAGCGGCCGCCGGCTCAGCGCGGTGCTGAACGTCGAGGACAGCGAGCCATCCGAGCCCATGCTCTACCAGAGCTTCCTGACCACGCCCTCGGCCGCGGCCCTGAGCCCCCGCCTGCAGTTCACCAATGGGCAGGCACGCAGCGGCACCCTGGCAGACCCGCTGAACGCCACCGTGCAGTACAGCCTGGCGCAGATCCTGACCGACGCCAATGGCATCGCCCAGGTGTCGGTCAAGGCCGTGGCGGCCGGCTTCCCGACCTTGCGCTTCTTCATCCAGGACGGCCAGCAGCAACCGACGGTGCCCTTCAGCTTCAACTACACCGACGCCTACACCGACTTCCTTGCGCCCCTGCGGGTCCTGCCCCAGGAGCCGGAGATGCTCAAGGACTTCATCGACTGCTGGAACCGGGTGTGCACCCAGGACGACGCCAGCGTGCGGATCTGGAAGGAGTTCATCTTCCCCAGAATCCTCCAGCCTTTCTATTACCTCTACCCGATCATGAACAAGTTCATGCCGCTCAACTCCCTGCAACGCATCGAGGGCGCGATCAACCAGTTCATCGTGCTGATCAGCAAGGACTACCAGGAGGAAAGCACCCTGGCCATGCCGATCACCCGGGACCTGCCGCAAAGCCGGCGCAGGGTGCTGGAGATCTGGGCCCAGGACCTGGTGAGCAAGGGCTACCCACCGATCCCGCTGAAACTCAACGACTACCCCCACGGCTGAGCCACAAAGGCCAGCTCATGGAATGCCGGGCGACCCCGTCGCCCGGCGCTTTCAAAGGAGTGTCAGATGAACGCCAGTCTCTTCAAGCAACTGCTGTTGGCCGCCAGCCTGCTGAGCGCCAGCCAAACGCTATGGGCCGAGACCTACCCCGACAACGTCTACTTCAACATGGGCGTGCACAACGACCGGGGGTGCGACGCCAAGACCAACAACTGCATCGCCAAGCGCAAACCCGGCGAGCCGGCCGATCCGCTCTACCCGGCAACCTGGGTCAGTGACTGGATCATGTACCGGGTCACCGCCAACTACGTGAAGAACCCACCGCCCTACAGCAGCCCGCCCAGCACCCTGAAACCGGCCGACTACACCGTGTCCCGGGGCACCAGCTACTACGACAACGACTATGTGCCGGCCGACAAGGACGGCACCGGGGCGATGATGGAGCACTACGAGAAGTACTGCCTGCCGATCTTCCCGATCAAGGACAACAACTACACCTGCTCCTTCGTTTCCCTGGGCAACAAGGCCTACTTCCTCACCTACCCCGAGGACCGGCCAAAGGACATGCCGGCCTGCTGCATGTTCTCGCCCATGAACCACCCGCCGCGCCGGGACTTCATCAAGCACCTGCCCTACAGCGCCGCCCGCAGCCAGCATCTGGATGGCAGCGTGCAGGCCTACGCGCTGGAGATCCCGGTCCAGCCGAGCCCGATTCTGTTCGGCTATGCGTTCTACAAGAAAGCCAGCAGCGACGGCCCGGGCCAGCCGGCCTATCAGCATCCACAATCGTTCTATTTCTCCGGTGACGAGAGCGTCGCCAACGCGCCAATCGTCAGCCAGAACTACCTCAACTGGCGCACCGAGAAACCAAATCCGGCCAAGACCTGGGACCAGGTGGCGAAGATGTGCCCGGCCAACCCGCCGGACTGCCAGCTCTTCACGCCACCGCCATCGCTGAAGAACGGTGCGCGGCCGCAGTGGAACCAACTTTCGCCCCCCTCGCCATGACAGGAGCCGCCTCATGAACCCTTGGAGCCGTTTCACCGCCCTGTTGTTGCTTGGCCTGGGCAGCCAGCAGGCCAGCGCCCTGCAGCCCAGCGCAGCGGCGCCGCAGACCAGCTGCCCGCCCACGGCTGCGGTGCCTGCTGCGGGCGCGTCGCAGCAGGCTTTCGATCAATACAGCTGGAAGATGTTCATCAACCTGAACTGGCCGGCCCAGGCGGGACAGCGCGGAGTGGCCGATTGCAGCAAGCCCCTGGGCAGCCCTGGCGATACCGTGTGGCAGACCTACAAGAGCGTCAGCGAGACCTTCCTCCCCGGGGCCAAGAATCCGGGCCTCTGGAACTCGCAACTGCCCCGCAGAAATCTCAGCCTGATCAACATCGCCGCGGTCAAGAACACCCAGGTGGTGCAAGCGGACAACCAGGCGGTGGGCGGCTGGCTGATTGACCAGCGCGGCAACCCGACCTACTACGACATCGCCGCCAACGAGGTCTCCTACAACTACATCGTCGATAACGACTTCTACAACGCGGTGGTCGTCAACGCAGCGAAGAACATCAGCTTTCCCAACAACGCCGGCGAGATCAAGAGCAGTTGGCGCATCCTCAGCAGCGCCGACGACAGCAGCCGCTATCTGACAATGAAGGCCCTGGTCACCCAGTTCGACAGTCAGGGACAGCCCAACGGCACCACCGAGGCCACTTTGGGATTGGTGGGGTTGCACATCATCAGCAAGGTGGAGGGGTTCCCGCAGTGGGTCTGGTCGACCTTCGAGCAGGTCGACAACGTGCCTCCCAAGACCCAGCTGGGGGGCCGTTGGGTGGACCAACCGGTCTCGGGGATTTTCTACTCCTACTTCAACGCCAAGGCGCCCGCCGAAAGCCTCAACCAATCCCCCTGCCTGTGGCAGCAACAAGCTGGACAAATGGTCTGTACCCCAAAACCCGGTAACAGCTTCAGTACCCCGGACCCGCTGAACCGGGTCACCCCGATCACGGACGTCACCCAGCAGATCAATACCCAATACCAGGGCGATCCGCAGGTACAGCAAAGCGTGTTCAAGTACTACCAGTTGATCACCACCCAACGCCCGCAGTCGCCGGATAACCCCGGCAACCCCTTGGGGCAACCAACGCCATCACTGTCGGCCAACGTCACCATGGAAAGTTACATCCAGACCAACAGCAGCTGCATGAACTGCCATTCCATGGCCGCACCGCTCAACAGCCAGTACAAGAGCGACTTCTCCTTCCTGTTCAGATTCGCCCAAGCCCCAGTCACCAGCGTCGCCAAGGATAAGGAATAGATCATGAGCATATTGAATGGACCCCGACTGAACTTCTGGGGCGGCATCTCTACCGACGTCAGCGTGCCAAACAACTCACCGACCTTGCCCAATGGCATCGCCACCTCCCTTGAGCTGTTCGACCTGACCACCTCGACCGTGGCGGACCAGGCCAAGACCTATAGCGATGAGCACCTGTACCAACTGATCAACGCCCCGGACCCGAGAATCGGCCCCAACAGTCGGTACACGGCCGGCGGCTGGAACCACTATGGCGAACACGTGGTGACGCTGCACAACGCGCTGATCAGTTCCCAAGGCACCCCGGGCAACATTGCGCTGGAAGGGGATATGGTCGGACAGCCGGTTTACCTGCTCGGCTCCGTGACCCCCGGCACCGGACAAGGTCCCTACTCCGGCCCAATGATGGTCGACCTGGACCCCACAGCCAGCACCACGACCCAGATCTTTGTCGGAGGCCTGCAGATCGGCAACGGCAACACGCCTCAGCTCTTGATTCGCTGGGATACCGTGTGCAGCAGTTTCGACCTCAATACCCGGGTGCTGGAACCTGCAACCATGGACTCGCCGGGCTCCTTCCACGCCAGCGGCACCTTTCAACTGACCTTTCCGCTGAGCAGCATCGTCAGCTACAACAAGGAAAGTGCCGGACTCCGGGCCCTGATCGAGGCGCCCAACGCTACCGGGATCGTGCTGCGTTTCGTGATGTTCGAAATGTGTCCGACCCTGACCACCGAGCAACTGAATGCCGACTACGCAGCCAACCAGTTCAGCCCGAACCCGAGCATCGGCCGGGTCATCGGTACCCTGGCCACGGCGTTTACCGATGAGCCGCAGATCTGTCCGCCGGGCCGCCAAATCATCAATGCCGACAAAGACCTGAACATCAACAGCGTGGCCTATGCCGAGGTCGCCAACGGGCAACTGAGCATCGACATGGTCAACCTGATCCCCAAGCAGACGTTCAGGGCTGTACGCGACGACATCACCAGCCCCATCGGCCCCAACGCCGACTTCGGGACCGTCACCATCGCGGCCGGAACCACGCCCCTGGCGAGCTTCGAGCCCAGCAATCCGCTGCTGCAAGACTACTACCGGTACGGCGGCATCATCGACGTGCCGCTCAACTCGACCCAGACACAGGTGGTGCAGAGCACGCCCTTGTGCATTAGTGCCCCCGGGACCACCCGCAACCCGGCGCTGTCGGCCCCCGAATGCCCGTATCGGGTCTACAGCGATCAGCGCAACACCTACCTCGATCCCGACAGCACAGGCGTGCAGATCACCTTGCAAGTCCGTTATCTGGGAGCGCCGGTGCAGAAGGCTACGCCGATCAGCATCGATGCCTCGGCGACCGCCGTCTATCAAGCCAACCGCTACTGGAACTTCCTGGAGCTTCCGAACTCGGTAACGGTGCCGGCCGGTCAACCTTCGGTGAGTTTCAACGTCGTTCCCGTCGCCGGTTCCAATACCCAGGCTGGCTTCACCACACTGACCTACACCATCGACAACAACCCTCTGACCCAGAGCTTCAGCAACTTCCGCAAGTACGCCTGGAGCGACTTCGGCGTTCCAACAGGCAGCATCGTCACCTGGGAACAGGCGTTTCAAAACGTGCTGCGCTTTCATTACCTGGCCTTCCCCGCCATGTCGCGCTACATCCAGCTCAATCAGCCCGACGCGGTGATGGGTTACAAACAGGCGATCCTGGCCCGGATATCCCCCGAGTACCAGAACACCACCTTGTACATGTCCGTGGTGCGTTCGATGTCGCCAAGCCAACGCTCCCTGCTGACCGCCTACCTCAACGGCACGCCCTGGCAGCCTTGAACAAGGAGAAGACCATGCCCGTTGCTCTGCATATTCCCACCCAGCTCGAGCAGGTGCTGCGACCGGATCACGTCATCGCCGAGGGCCTGCTCAACCCTCGCGGGGTTTGCCTGCAAGGCGATGGCAGCCTGCTGCTGGCGGAAGCCGGCTCAGGCCTGCCGGACCAGCCGTTCAGCGGCCGCATCAGCCGCCTGCGTCCGGATCCGGGCCAGCCGGGCGCCTACCTGCCGCCCCAGGTCGTGGCCCAGGGTTTTCGTTCGATGAACATGCAATCGCGCATGCTGCGCGACGAAATCATGGGCCTGTCGGACATCGCCCTGGGCGACGGGCGCTGCCTGGCCAGCCAAACCGACTACGTCGCCGGCTCCAAGCTCCTGGACCTGCAATACAACCCGCCCGAGCCGCTGTTCCATAGTCGCGGCAACCTCAACTCGCTGTGCTATCACCCGTCGCGCCGCAGCTGGCTGGCGGTCAAGCCCGATAGCAACCAACTGGTGGAGTTCACCGAAGGCGGTGAACAAGTCCTGGCGCAGCTGCCCGATCTGGATCAGGGCCAGGAAGCCGTGCCGGTGACCCTGGTGCACGAGCCGCAGACCGATGCAGTGCTGGTCAGCCTGTTCTCCGGCGAGCTGCGCCGGGACCCGCCGCGGATGGGTATCGACTTCGCCGACAAGGCGGGCCAGGTGATCCGGGTCTGGCCCGAGAGCGGCAGGATCGAGGTGCTGATTCGCGGGTTGCAACTGCCCACCGGGCTGGCGCTGGACCCGCAGGAGCGGATCCTGGTGCTGGAACTGTGCGACCGGCTGCTGCAACCGTTGCCGCCGGACTGGGCCGGCGAAGTCCTGCACGGCGGCTTCGCCCGCTTCAGCGGCCGCCTGCTGCGCTGCGATTTGCAGCAACGCAGCGTGCAAGTACTCGCCAAGGGCCTGGATACGCCTTCCAACCTGTGCTGCGTCGGAGATGCGGTGCTGGTGAGTGAAGGCATGGGCCTGAGTGGGCGGCCGATTCCGACGCCGGAGCAGCAGGTGGTCGCACTGAGCGGCCGACTGCGGCGAGTGGCGCTTTGAGCTGAGTGATGCGGCACACCGGTTAAACCCGGGCATAAAAAAACGGGGCCATCTGCATGGCCCCGTTTTTATCGATGCTGAACGCTGAAAACAGCGATCAGAACGGAATATCGTCATCGAAGCTGTCGAAGTCCGGAGCCGGCTGCGGAGCGGCCTGCTGTGGCGCTGGACGCGACTCACGCTGAGGCTGCGGAGCAGGACGGGACTGCTGTGGACGCGGTGCCGAGTTGGACATGCCGCCCTGGCCTTGCTGGTCGCCCTGTGGACGGCCACCCAGCAGCTGCATGGTGCCCTGCATGTCGACGATGATTTCGGTGGTGTAGCGCTTGATACCGTCTTTTTCCCACTCGCGGGTCTGCAGCTTGCCCTCGATGTAGACCTGCGAACCTTTGCGCAGGTATTCACCGGCGATCTCCGCGACCTTGCCGAACATCGACACGCGGTGCCACTCGGTGCGCTCGACCTTCTGACCGGTCTGCTTGTCGGTCCACTGCTCGCTGGTGGCCAGACTCAGGTTGGTCACGGCGTTACCGTTAGGCAGGTAGCGAACTTCGGGATCCTGGCCGCAAGTGCCGACCAATATGACTTTGTTAACCCCACGGGCCATAACGTTCTCCTAGGCTTCGCTCGCCGACGGCGCTGGATTGACCAGCTGCTCGAGGGTCGTGCGATCCAATAATTCGGTGTCCAATTTGATGTAAATGGCGGCCTCTTCGGCCACCACTACGGCATCTGTTACCCCAACAACGGCCTTCAGGCGCTCGACCAGGCCGGCTTCGCGGATCGCTTCGGGCGATAACGGCAAGCGCAGGCTCGTCACATACGGGGGCTCGCGCATGGTAACAGCAAAGGCCAGCCAGAGTGCAGCCAGGACTGCGCATCCAAGGAACACAGCCGACAAACCGCCATGCTGGAACAACCAGCCGCCGAGGATGCCGCCCAGTGCCGAACCGAGGAACTGGCTGGTGGAATACACCCCCATCGCCGTTCCTTTACCACCCGCCGGCGAAACCTTGCTGATCAGCGACGGCAAGGACGCTTCCAGCAGGTTGAACGCGGTGAAGAACACCACGGTACCAATCACCAGCGCCCGCAGGCTGTCGCCGAACTCCCAGAAGAATAGCTCGGTGAGCAGCAGCGTACTGACCGCGCCCAACAGAACTCGTTTCATTTTGCGTTTCTTCTCGCCGTAGATGATGAACGGGATCATGGCGAAGAACGAAATCAGCAGTGCGGTGAGGTAGACCCACCAGTGCTGCTCCTTGGGCAGGCCGGCTTTTTCCACCAGCGCCAGGGGCAAGGCCACGAAGCTCGACATGAGCATCGCGTGCAACACGAAGATACCAAGATCCAGGCGCAGCAGATCGGGGTGCTTGAGGGTCGGGATCAGCGCCTGGCGCGCCACTCCGGATTCCCGGTGCTGCAGCGGCCCGGTTGAGCGCGGCACCATGAAGGCGATGATCAGAATGCCCACCAGGGCCATGGCCCCGGTGGCCAGGAACAGCCCCGAAAGCCCGAAACTGCGGGTCAGCAGCGGGCCAACCACCATGGCCACGGCAAAGGACAGACCGATGGTCATGCCAATCATGGCCATGGCCTTGGTCCGGTGCTGTTCGCGGGTCAGGTCGGAAAGCAGCGCCATCACCGCCGCGGAAATTGCGCCGGCGCCCTGCAGGATACGCCCGGCGATCACCCCCCAGATCGAATCGGCGTTGGCCGCCAGCACACTGCCCAGGGCGAACACGATCAACCCCAGGTAGATAACCGGACGACGACCGATACGGTCGGAAATGATCCCGAAGGGAATCTGGAACACTGCCTGGGTCAGGCCATAGGCACCAATCGCCAGCCCGATCAGGGTCGGGGTCGCTCCTGCGAGATCCATTCCATAGGTCGCCAGGACCGGCAGTACCATGAACATGCCAAGCATACGGAAGGCGAACACCAGGGCCAGCCCGCTTGCCGCGCGGGTCTCGCTGCCACTCATGCGTTCGTTGTGGGGATCGTGCATGGATAAACCTCATGTGAACCGGCGGCGATTCTACCAGTCGGATCGATTGAGGGGGTATATGGCGACGCTTTGCCGCGCAGCCCATGCCAGCGATCAAAAAAGCGCCGAACGATAGTGTGCATCCATCCAGTGTTTGGTTTTATACTCCTGCCTTTACGCCCGCCGATCGAGGCCACTTTTGGACAAGATTCTGATTCGTGGGGCCCGCACCCACAACCTGAAGAACATCGACCTGACCCTGCCGCGGGACAAGTTGATCGTCATCACCGGGCTGTCTGGGTCCGGCAAGTCGTCCCTGGCTTTCGACACGCTGTATGCCGAAGGCCAGCGCCGCTATGTCGAGTCGCTCTCGGCCTATGCCCGACAGTTCCTGTCGATGATGGAAAAGCCCGATGTCGACACCATCGAAGGCCTCTCGCCGGCGATTTCCATCGAACAGAAATCCACCTCCCACAACCCGCGCTCCACCGTCGGCACCATCACCGAGATCTACGACTACCTGCGCCTGCTCTATGCCCGCGTCGGTACTCCACGCTGCCCGGACCACGACATCCCGCTGGAAGCCCAGACCGTCAGCCAGATGGTCGACCTGGTGCTGGCCCAGCCCGAAGGCAGCAAGCTGATGCTGCTGGCCCCGGTGATCCGCGAGCGCAAGGGCGAACATCTGTCGGTCTTCGAAGAGTTGCGAGCCCAGGGCTTCGTTCGCGCCCGGGTCAACGGCAAGCTGTTCGAGCTGGACGAACTGCCGAAGCTGGATAAACAGAAGAAGCACTCCATCGATGTGGTGGTCGACCGCTTCAAGGTCCGCGCCGACCTGCAGCAGCGCCTGGCCGAATCCTTTGAAACCGCCTTGAAACTGGCGGACGGGATTGCCCTGGTGGCGCCGATGGACGACGAGCCGGGAGAGGAGATGATCTTCTCCGCGCGCTTCGCCTGCCCGATCTGCGGCCACGCCATCAGCGAACTGGAACCCAAGCTGTTCTCCTTCAACAACCCGGCCGGTGCCTGCCCGACCTGCGACGGGCTGGGGGTCAAGCAGTTCTTCGACATCAAGCGCCTGGTCAATGGCGAGCTGACCCTGGCCGAAGGGGCGATACGCGGCTGGGACCGGCGCAACGTCTATTACTTCCAGATGCTCGGTTCGCTGGCCTCTCATTACGGCTTCAGCCTGGAAGTACCGTTCAACCAACTGCCGGCGGATCAGCAGAAGGTCATCCTGCACGGCAGCGGCACCCAGAACGTCGACTTCAAATACCTCAACGACCGGGGCGACATCGTCAAGCGCTCCCACCCGTTCGAAGGGATAGTGCCGAATCTGGAGCGCCGCTACCGGGAAACCGAGTCGGCCACCGTGCGTGAAGAGCTGGCCAAGTTCCTCAGCACCCAGCCCTGCCCGGATTGCCGTGGCACCCGCCTGCGTCGCGAAGCGCGGCACGTCTGGGTGGGCGAGAAAACCCTGCCGGCAGTCACCAGCCTGCCCATCGGCGACGCCACCGATTATTTCGGCACCCTGAAACTCACCGGGCGCCGTGGCGAAATCGCCGACAAGATCCTCAAGGAAATCCGCGAGCGCCTGCAGTTCCTGGTCAACGTCGGGCTCGACTACCTGACCCTGGACCGCAGCGCGGACACCCTGTCCGGCGGCGAAGCCCAGCGTATCCGCCTGGCCAGCCAGATCGGCGCCGGCCTGGTGGGGGTGATGTACATCCTCGACGAGCCGTCCATCGGCCTGCATCAGCGGGACAACGATCGCCTGCTGGGAACCCTGAAACACCTGCGCGACATCGGCAACACGGTGATCGTGGTTGAACACGATGAAGACGCCATTCGCCTGGCCGACTATGTCGTCGATATCGGCCCGGGGGCCGGTGTGCACGGCGGGCGAATCGTTGCCGAAGGCACCGCCGCAGAGGTCATGGCCCATCCGGACTCCCTGACCGGTAAATACCTCTCGGGCCGGGTGAAGATCGTGGTGCCGGCCAAGCGCACGCCGCGCAACAAGAAGCTCTCCCTGACCCTCAAGGGCGCTCGCGGCAACAACCTGCGCAATGTCGACCTGGAGATCCCCATTGGCCTGCTGACCTGCGTCACTGGGGTATCGGGCTCGGGCAAGTCGACCCTGATCAACAACACCCTGTTCCCCTTGAGCGCCACCGCACTGAATGGCGCCACCACCCTGGAAGCCGCGCCACACGACAGCATCAACGGCCTGCAGCACCTGGACAAGGTAGTGGATATCGACCAGAGCCCGATCGGCCGGACTCCGCGCTCCAACCCGGCGACCTACACCGGGCTGTTCACCCCGATCCGCGAGCTGTTCGCCGGGGTACCCGAGTCGCGCTCCCGGGGCTACGGGCCCGGTCGCTTCTCCTTCAACGTCAAGGGTGGGCGCTGCGAGGCTTGCCAGGGCGATGGCCTGATCAAGGTGGAAATGCACTTCCTGCCGGACATCTACGTGCCCTGCGACGTGTGCAAGAGCAAGCGCTACAATCGCGAAACCCTGGAAATCAAGTACAAGGGCAAGAGCATCCACGAGGTGCTGGAAATGACCATCGAGGAAGCCAGGGAGTTCTTCGACCCGGTGCCTGCCCTGGCGCGCAAGCTGCAGACCCTGATGGATGTGGGCCTGTCCTACATCAAGTTGGGGCAGTCGGCGACGACCCTGTCCGGTGGCGAAGCGCAGCGGGTCAAGTTGTCTCGCGAGCTGTCCAAGCGCGACACCGGCAAGACTCTGTATATCCTTGATGAGCCGACCACGGGCCTGCACTTTGCGGATATCCAGCAGTTGCTGGACGTACTGCACCGCCTGCGCGATCACGGCAACACCGTGGTGGTGATCGAACACAACCTGGATGTGATCAAGACTGCCGACTGGCTGGTGGACCTGGGGCCGGAAGGCGGTTCCAAGGGCGGCCAGATCATTGCCGTGGGCACCCCGGAGCAGGTTGCGGAGATGCCCCAGTCCCATACCGGGCACTACCTCAAGCCGTTGCTGACCCGCGACCGCGCCTGAGGCCCATGAAAAAGCCCCTGGCACTTGACGGTGCCAGGGGCTTTTTTGTCTCTAGGGGTTGCTGCGCTTCCCGCAGAAGCGAGCTTTGCTCGCGAACAGGCAGCAAAACCTAAGGCAATCAGAACTGCGATTGCAGGTAGTTCTCCAGGCCGATGGACTTGATCAGGCCCAACTGCTTCTCCAGCCAGTAGGTGTGATCTTCCTCGGTATCCGCCAGCTGGATGCGCAAGATGTCGCGGCTGACATAGTCCTTGTGCAACTCGCACAGCTCGATGCCTTTGCACAACGCGGCGCGCACCTTGTATTCCAGGCGCAGGTCGCTGGCCAGCATCTCCGGCACCGTGGTTCCGGTGTCGAGATCGTCAGGGCGCATGCGCGGAGTGCCTTCGAGCATCAGGATGCGGCGCATCAGGGCGTCGGCGTGTTGCGCCTCTTCTTCCATTTCATGGTTGATACGCTCATAGAGCTTGGTAAAGCCCCAGTCTTCGTACATCCGCGAGTGGATGAAATATTGGTCTCGTGCTGCCAGCTCGCCCGTCAGCAACGTGTTGAGGTAATCGATTACGTCCGGGTGACCTTGCATCGCCCTACATCTCCCTGCTTGAAAGTGGATAGTTTGAACCAAGCTGACTTGCAGGTCACTTAGAAATAGCTGAAAAAGTGAAGAATATCTGAGAAAACCAGTAGAAATAACGCAAAAACCGCCCTAATGAGGGCGGTTCTGCTTCTTATTTAGACTTACTTGAGCGATACGCCCAAAGCTTTGGCGATGCCTTCGCCGTAAGCCGGGTCGGCCTTGTAGAAATGCTGCAACTGCCGATCAACCACATCAGCCGTCACTCCAGCCATGGCGCCCGCGATGTTATTGATCAGCAATGCCTTCTGCTCATCGTTCATCAGGCGGAACAACGCACCAGCGTGGCTGTAGTAGTCGGTGTCTTCACGATGATCGTAGCGGTCCGCAGCACCGCTGAGTGCCAGGGCCGGCTCGGCATAACGTGGAGCCTGCTTCGGCGCATCGCCATAGCTGTTGGGCTCGTAGTTAGGCGCCGCACCACCATTGGTACCGAAAGCCATGGAGCCGTCGCGCTGGTAGCTGTTCACCGGGCTCAATGGAGCGTTCACCGGCAACTGTTGGTGGTTGGTACCCACACGGTAGCGATGCGCGTCGGCGTATGCGAATACTCGGCCTTGCAGCATGCGATCCGGCGAAAGACCTACCCCAGGTACCATGTTGCTAGGGCCGAATGCAGCCTGCTCGACCTCTGCAAAGTAATTCAACGGGTTGCGGTTCAGTTCCAGCTCACCCACTTCGATCAACGGGAACTCTTTCTGCGACCAGGTCTTGGTCACATCGAAGGGATTCTCGTAATGCGCGGCGGCTTGAGCTTCGGTCATGACCTGAATGCACACGCTCCATTTCGGAAACTCACCGCGCTCGATCGCATTGAACAGGTCGCGCTGGGCGTAATCAGGATCGGTACCGGCCAGGCGCGCTGCGTCAGCCGGCGCCAGGTTCTTGATGCCCTGCTTGGTCTTGTAGTGCCACTTGACCCAATGCCGCTCACCCTTGGCGTTGATCAGGCTGTAGGTGTGGCTGCCAAAGCCATGCATGTGGCGGTAGCCGTCCGGAATACCCCGATCGGAAAACAGAATGGTTACCTGGTGCAGCGCCTCGGGCGAATGGGACCAGAAATCCCACATCATCTGGGCACTTTTCAGATTGCTCTGGGGCAAGCGCTTCTGGGTGTGGATAAAGTCGGGAAACTTCAGCGGGTCGCGAATGAAGAAAACCGGGGTGTTGTTGCCTACGATGTCCCAGTTGCCTTCTTCGGTGTAGAACTTGAGGGCAAAGCCGCGTGGGTCACGCTCGGTGTCTGCCGAACCACGCTCGCCGCCTACCGTGGAAAAACGCAGGAAGGTCGGAGTCTTCTTGCCTACCGCCTCAAACAACTTGGCGCTGGTGTATTCGGTGATATCACGAGAAACGGTGAAAGTGCCATAGGCGCCTGAACCCTTGGCGTGCACGCGACGCTCGGGAATATTCTCGCGGTTGAAATGGGCGAGCTTTTCGATCAGGTGAAAATCGTCGAGAAGCAGAGGGCCCCGGGGGCCGGCGGAACGAGAGTTCTGGTTATCAGCGACAGGAGCGCCACTTGCGGTAGTAAGAGTTTTGGTCTGGCTCATGCTCAATCTTCCTCTGTCAGTCTGTGAAACTGCCGGCTAATCGGCTGACAAAGAGTATTGACCACCAGTGTTACAACATCCAATGCATTACACATTAGCTAACGATAGAAATATCCAATATAGGCAGACACAAAAAACCGGGCGCTAGGCCCGGTTCCTTGTTTCAGACTGACGTCTTACTCAGCGGATACAGCTTCACCGCCGACAGCACGATCAACCAGTTCAACGTACGCCATAGGAGCGTTGTCGCCAGCGCGGAAACCGCACTTGAGGATGCGCAGGTAGCCACCCTCACGGGTAGCGTAGCGCTTGCCCAGGTCGTTGAAGAGCTTACCAACGATAGCTTTCGAACGGGTACGGTCGAAAGCCAGACGGCGGTTAGCCAGGCTGTCTGTCTTGGCCAAAGTGATCAGCGGCTCGGCAACGCGGCGCAGTTCTTTAGCTTTCGGCAGTGTAGTTTTGATCAGCTCGTGCTCGAACAGCGACACCGCCATGTTCTGGAACATGGCCTTGCGGTGCGAGCTGGTGCGGCTCAGGTGACGCCCACTTTTACGATGACGCATGGTTCATTCCTTACCAAACACAACGTTCGGTGATTACGACGATCAGGCAGTCGCCTTGTCGTCCTTCTTAAGACTTGCAGGCGGCCAGTTGTCGAGGCGCATGCCGAGGGACAGACCGCGGGAGGCCAGAACGTCCTTGATTTCAGTCAAGGATTTCTTGCCCAGGTTCGGAGTCTTCAACAGTTCTACTTCGGTACGCTGAATCAGGTCGCCGATGTAGTAAATGTTTTCCGCCTTAAGGCAGTTAGCCGAACGTACAGTCAGTTCCAGATCGTCAACCGGGCGAAGCAGGATCGGATCGATCTCGTCTTCCTGCTCGACTACCACTGGCTCACTGTCACCCTTGAGGTCGACGAACGCAGCCAACTGCTGTTGCAGGATGGTTGCAGCACGACGGATAGCCTCTTCAGGATCCAGAGTACCGTTGGTTTCCAGATCAATAACCAGCTTGTCCAGGTTAGTACGCTGCTCGACACGGGCGTTTTCCACCACGTATGCGATACGGCGAACCGGGCTGAACGAAGAGTCGAGCTGCAAGCGACCAATGCTGCGGCTTTCGTCTTCATCGCTCTGACGCGAGTCGGCCGGTTCATA
Organism: Pseudomonas sp. JV245A; assembly: GCF_032424515.1. Taxonomy (NCBI): domain Bacteria; kingdom Pseudomonadati; phylum Pseudomonadota; class Gammaproteobacteria; order Pseudomonadales; family Pseudomonadaceae; genus Pseudomonas; species Pseudomonas sp. JV245A. The sequence goes on along the minus strand of NZ_VYKE01000017.1, from coordinate 32,846 downwards.
ACCACGACCACGAGCTACTACGAGCTTCATGTTCAGGGCGCCGTTAGACGCCAGGTTAGCGATTACGTGATCGGGATTAACGATCTCGACATCATGATCCAGCTGAATATCGGCAGCGGTAACCACCCCCGAACCCTTCTTCGACAAGGTCAGCGTAACTTCGTCACGGCCGTGCAGCTTGATAGCCAGACCTTTAAGGTTCAACAGGATTTCAATTACGTCTTCCTGTACACCTTCGATGGCGCTGTACTCGTGGAGCACACCGTCAATCTCGGCCTCGACTACTGCACAGCCGGGCATTGAGGACAACAGGATGCGGCGCAGCGCGTTGCCCAGGGTGTGGCCAAAACCACGCTCGAGAGGCTCGAGGGTGATCTTGGCGCGGGTTGGACTGACAACCTGCACATCAATGTGGCGGGGTGTCAGGAACTCATTTACCGAAATCTGCATGGATGCACCTATTTTCTAGCCCTTACTTGGAGTAGAGCTCGACAATCAGGCTTTCGTTGATGTCGGCGGACAGATCACTGCGAGCTGGAACGTTCTTGAAAACGCCCGACTTCTTCTCAGTGTCTACTTCTACCCATTCTACGCGGCCACGTTGAGCACACAGATCGAGAGCTTGGACAATGCGAAGTTGATTTTTTGCTTTCTCGCGAACAGCGACCACGTCACCAGCACGAACCTGGTAGGACGGAACGTTAACGGTCTGACCGTTCACGCTGATCGACTTGTGCGATACCAGCTGACGGGATTCGGCACGAGTAGAACCGAAGCCCATGCGGTACACAACGTTGTCCAGACGGCATTCGAGCAGTTGCAACAGGTTTTCGCCGGTTGCGCCCTTCTTGCCAGCTGCTTGTTTGTAGTAGCCGCTGAATTGACGCTCGAGTACGCCGTAGATACGACGAACTTTTTGCTTTTCACGCAGCTGGGTGCCGTAGTCGGATTGACGACCGCGACGCTGGCCGTGGATGCCAGGAGCTGCTTCGATGTTGCACTTGGATTCGATAGCGCGCACGCCGCTCTTCAGGAAGAGATCGGTGCCTTCGCGACGAGCCAGTTTGCATTTTGGACCAATGTAACGAGCCATTCTTTACAATCTCCTGGATTACACGCGGCGCTTCTTCGGCGGACGGCACCCGTTGTGCGGGATTGGCGTCACGTCGGTGATGCTGGCGATCTTGTAGCCACAGCCGTTCAAAGCGCGGACTGCGGATTCACGACCTGGACCTGGACCCTTGACGTTGACGTCGAGGTTTTTCAGGCCATATTCCAGCGCAGCTTGACCAGCACGCTCAGCAGCTACTTGAGCAGCGAACGGGGTGGACTTGCGAGAACCGCGGAAACCCGAACCACCGGAGGTTGCCCAGGAAAGAGCGTTACCTTGACGGTCGGTGATGGTCACGATGGTGTTGTTGAAAGACGCGTGGATGTGGGCGATGCCATCAACCACTGTCTTTTTAATCTTTTTACGAGGACGAGCAGCAGGTTTTGCCATGACTAAATTCCTGTCGATTCGCTGGTGCGATTACTTGCGGATCGGCTTACGCGGACCTTTGCGAGTACGCGCGTTGGTCTTGGTACGCTGACCGCGCACTGGAAGACCACGACGATGGCGCAGACCGCGGTAGCAGCCCAGATCCATCAAGCGTTTGATTTTCATGTTGATTTCGCGACGCAGGTCACCTTCAGTGGTGAACTTCGCCACTTCGCCACGCAGCTGTTCAATTTGCTCGTCGCTCAGATCCTTGATCTTCGCAGCTGGGTTGACCCCAGTCACCGCGCAGATTTTCTGCGCAGTAGTGCGACCAACACCATAGATGTAGGTCAGCGAGATAACAGTATGCTTGTTATCTGGAATGTTAACGCCTGCAATACGGGCCATTCAGTGGGACTCCAATTGACAGCTACCTACGCCCCGGAAGCCAAGAAATAGGGCGCGAGATAATATCGCTGTAATAACAAATAATCAACCCGGCAGCGCACTAGCTGCCGGGCTTGAAGCACAATCACACTCAGCCTTGGCGCTGTTTGTGACGCGGTTCCGCGCTGCAAATTACTCGAACAACACCTTCGCGGCGAATAATCTTGCAGTTACGGCACAGCTTTTTCACCGATGCACGAACTTTCATCACCAACTCCTCGAACCTTATGGATTAGCGCAGCATGCCGCTGCCGTAACCCTTCAGGTTGGCTTTCTTCATCAGGGATTCGTACTGGTGGGAAACGAGGTGCGATTGTACTTGCGACATAAAGTCCATAACAACCACGACCACGATCAGCAACGAGGTCCCGCCAAGGTAGAACGGAACGTTTGCAGCAACCACCAGGAACTGGGGCAACAGGCAGACGGCCGTCATATATAGAGCACCGAACATGGTCAAACGAGTCAGAACGCCATCAATGTAGCGCGCCGACTGCTCACCTGGACGGATGCCCGGAATAAAGGCACCGGACTTCTTCAGGTTTTCCGCTACGTCTTTCGGATTGAACATCAACGCCGTATAGAAGAAGCAGAAGAAAATAATCCCTGCACTAAACAGCAGAATATTCAACGGCTGACCAGGAGCGATCGACTGCGAGATGTCCTGCAACCAGCCCATACCTTCAGACTGACCGAACCAGGCACCCAACGAAGCCGGAAACAGCAAAATGCTGCTCGCGAAGATAGCAGGAATAACACCGGCCATATTCACTTTCAGCGGCAAGTGGCTGGTCTGCGCAGCAAATACCTTGCGGCCCTGCTGACGCTTGGCGTAATGAACAGCAATACGACGCTGACCACGCTCAATGAACACCACAAAACCGATAATCGCTACTGCCAGCAAACCGATCGCAACCAGGGCAAAAATGTTGATATCACCCTGACGTGCAGACTCGAAAGACTGCCCGATCGCTCTCGGAAGACCGGCGACGATACCTGCGAAAATCAACATCGAGATACCGTTGCCAACACCACGCTCAGTAATCTGCTCACCCAGCCACATCATGAACATCGCACCAGCCACAAAAGTGGATACCGCGACGAAATGGAAGCCAAAGTCACCAGTGAACGCAACACCCTGACCCGCCAAGCCAACGGACATGCCGATAGCTTGAACCAGGGCCAGGATGACAGTGCCGTAGCGGGTGTACTGGCTGATCTTGCGACGGCCAGCTTCACCTTCCTTCTTCAACTGCTCCAACTGCGGGCTGACGGCTGTCATCAGCTGCATGATGATCGATGCCGAGATATACGGCATGATCCCCAGTGCAAAGATGCTCATCCGTTCCAGCGCGCCGCCGGAAAACATGTTGAACAAGCTAAGAATGGTCCCCTCATTCTGTCGAAACAGGTCCGCGAGTCGGTCAGGGTTGATACCTGGAACCGGGATGTGTGCGCCTATTCGGTAGACGATAATCGCCAAGAACAGAAAACGCAGACGAGCCCAAAGTTCAGACATACCGCCTTTGCCGAGCGCAGAGAGAGCACCTTGCTTAGCCATTTATTCCTCGAACTTGCCGCCAGCTGCTTCGATAGCCGCACGCGCACCTTTGGTGGCTGCGATACCCTTGATGGTCACAGCGCGAGTAACTTCGCCGGACAGCATGATTTTCACACGCTGAACGTTTTGGTTAATCACGTTGGCATCTTTCAGGGACTGCACGGTGACGATGTCGCCTTCCACTTTAGCCAGCTCGGACAGACGCACTTCTGCGCGATCCATGGCCTTCAGGGAAACGAAACCGAACTTCGGCAGGCGACGATGCAGCGGCTGTTGACCGCCTTCAAAGCCTGGAGCAATGGTGCCACCGGAGCGGGAAGTCTGACCTTTGTGACCACGGCCACCAGTCTTACCCAAACCACTACCGATACCACGGCCCGGACGATGCTTTTCGCGACGGGAACCCGGCGCTGGACTCAGATCATTGAGTTTCATCGATTAACCCTCGACACGCAGCATGTAGTAAGCCTTGTTGATCATCCCGCGATTCTCGGGAGTATCCTGGACTTCTACAGTGTGACCGATGCGACGCAGACCCAGACCCTTAACGCACAGTTTGTGGTTAGGGATACGGCCGGTCATGCTTTTGATCAGCGTTACTTTTACGGTAGCCATGATCAGATGATCTCCTGGACGCTTTTGCCACGCTTGGCGGCAATGGATTCAGGGGACTGCATTGCTTTCAAACCCTTGAAAGTGGCGTGAACCACGTTTACTGGGTTAGTCGAGCCGTAGCACTTGGCCAGAACGTTCTGAACGCCAGCTACCTCGAGGACAGCACGCATAGCGCCGCCAGCGATGATACCGGTACCTTCAGAAGCAGGCTGCATGTACACCTTGGAAGCGCCGTGAGCGGACTTCATTGCGTACTGCAGAGTGGTGCCATTCAGGTCAACTTGGATCATGTTGCGGCGAGCAGCTTCCATTGCCTTCTGGATCGCAGCAGGCACTTCACGCGACTTGCCACGGCCGAAGCCAACACGGCCCTTACCATCACCAACCACGGTCAACGCGGTGAAAGTGAAGATACGGCCGCCTTTTACGGTTTTGGCTACGCGGTTAACTTGAACCAGCTTCTCGATGTAGCCTTCGTCGCGCTTTTGGTCGTTATTTGACATAACTTAGAACTCCAGCCCAGCTTCACGAGCAGCATCAGCCAGCGCCTTGACGCGGCCGTGGTACTTGAAGCCAGAGCGGTCGAAAGCCACCTGCGAGACGCCAGCGGCTTTCGCACGCGTAGCGACCAGCTGGCCAACCTTAGTGGCCGCGTCGATGTTGCCAGTGGCGCCATCACGCAGTTCTTTATCCAAAGTCGAGGCACTTGCCAGGACTTTGTTGCCGTCGGCCGAAATGACCTGGGCGTAGATGTGCTGCGAAGAGCGGAACACGCAGAGACGCACGACTTCGAGTTCGTGCATTTTCAGGCGTGCTTTGCGAGCGCGACGCAGTCGAGTAACTTTTTTGTCGGTCATTTGCTATGCCCTACTTCTTCTTGGCTTCTTTACGACGGACGACTTCGTCCGCGTAGCGCACACCTTTGCCTTTGTAAGGCTCTGGTGGACGGAAGTCGCGGATCTCAGCGGCCACTTGACCTACCAGCTGCTTATCGATGCCCTTGATCAGGATATCGGTCTGGCTAGGAGTCTCAGCGGTGATGCCTTCCGGCAGTTCGTAATCCACTGGATGCGAGAAGCCGAGGGCCAGGTTCAGCACTGTGCCTTTTGCCTGTGCCTTGTAACCAACACCGACCAGCTGGAGCTTGCGCTCGAAGCCTTGGCTTACGCCTTGGACCATGTTGTTTACCAGAGCACGAGTGGTACCGGCCATTGCGCGAGTTTGTTGGTCGCCGTTGCGAGCAGCGAAACGCAGCTCACCAGCTTCCTGAACAATTTCAACGGACGAGTGTACGTTCAGTTCGAGAGTGCCCTTGGCACCCTTCACCGAAAGCTGTTGGCCGGCGAATTTGACTTCGACACCAGCTGGCAGCTTAACGGGGTTCTTAGCGACGCGAGACATGCTTATCCCCCCTTAGAACACAGTGCAAAGAACTTCGCCGCCGACACCGGCAGCGCGCGCAGCACGATCAGTCATCACACCTTTGTTGGTGGAGACGATAGACACGCCAAGACCGCCACGTACTTTCGGCAGTTCTTCAACGGACTTGTACTGACGCAGGCCTGGACGGCTAACGCGCTTCACTTCTTCGATGACCGGACGGCCTTCGAAGTACTTCAGCTCGATGGACAGCAGAGGTTTGATTTCGCTGCTGATCTGATAACCCGCGATGTAACCTTCGTCCTTCAGGACTTTTGCTACAGCCACCTTCAGCGTGGAAGACGGCATGCTTACGACGGACTTTTCAGCCATCTGGGCATTACGGATTCGAGTTAGCATGTCCGCTAACGGGTCCTGCATACTCATGGGCTAGATGCTCCTGATACAAAAAGAATTAGCCTTGCGGCTACAACTGTCGCCGAGAAATTCCGGGCAAAAAACACGGGCTCAGGCGAGCCGGTCATTCTAGACACACCCCAGAAATGAATCAAGCCCCAAAAGGGGCTTGATTCACGTTCAAGGCCACCGGCGATCGGGATCTTGCGAGCCCGAACACCGAGACTTTGATAGCTATTACCAGCTGGCTTTAACCAGACCTGGTACGTCACCACGCATTGCAGCTTCACGCAGCTTGTTACGGCCCAGGCCGAACTTCCGGTAAACGCCGTGCGGACGACCAGTCAGGCGGCAGCGGTTACGCATGCGCGAAGCGCTTGCATCACGTGGCTGCTTCTGCAGAGCTACGGTAGCTTCCCAACGAGCTTCTGGACTTGCGTTCAGATCCACGATGATAGCTTTCAGCGCTGCACGCTTGGTGGCGTACTTGGCAACGGTGAGCTGACGCTTCAGCTCACGGTTCTTCATGCTCTTCTTGGCCATTTTCCTACTCCAATCAGTTGCGGAACGGGAATTTGAAAGCACGCAGCAGAGCGCGGCCTTCATCATCGTTCTTAGCAGTGGTGGTCAGGGTAATGTCCAGACCGCGGAGAGCATCGATCTTGTCGTAATCGATTTCCGGGAAAATGATCTGCTCTTTAACGCCCATGCTGTAGTTGCCACGACCGTCGAAGGACTTGGCATTCAGGCCGCGGAAGTCGCGAACCCGAGGCAGGGAGATCGACAGCAGACGATCCAGGAACTCGTACATACGCTCACGGCGCAGGGTCACTTTGACGCCGATCGGCCATCCTTCGCGGACTTTGAAGCCAGCGATGGATTTACGAGCGTAGGTCACAACGACTTTCTGGCCGGTGATCTTTTCCAGGTCAGCAACAGCATGCTCGATGACTTTTTTGTCGCCGATTGCTTCGCCCAGACCCATGTTCAGGGTGATTTTGGTAACGCGCGGAACTTCCATCACGTTCGAAAGCTTAAGTTCTTCCTTAAGTTTCGGAGCGATTTCCTTCCGGTAAATCTCTTTTAGTCGTGCCATGGTCTTCTACCTAGCAGTGTTCAAGCATCAACCGCTTTTTGGGTCGACTTGAAGACACGAATTTTTTTGCCGTCTTCTACTTTGAAACCAACGCGGTCAGCCTTGTTGGTTTCGCTGTTGAAAATGGCGACGTTGGAAGCGTGCAGTGGCGCTTCTTTCTCGACGATACCGCCCTGTACGCCCGACATCGGGTTAGGCTTGGTATGACGCTTGACCAGGTTCAGGCCACCGACGACCAGACGGTCGTCAGCCAGAACCTTAAGCACCTTACCGCGCTTACCTTTGTCTTTGCCGGCGATCACGATGATCTCGTCGTCACGACGAATCTTTTGCATGTCGGATCTCCTTACAGCACTTCTGGGGCGAGCGAGACGATCTTCATGAACTTCTCGTTGCGAAGTTCACGGGTCACTGGCCCAAAGATACGGGTGCCGATCGGCTCTTGCTTGTTGTTCAACAGAACAGCAGCGTTGCCATCAAAGCGGATGATGGAGCCGTCTGCACGACGAACACCATGGCGAGTGCGGACTACAACAGCAGTCATCACTTGGCCTTTTTTCACCTTACCGCGAGGAATTGCTTCCTTGACGGTAACTTTGATGATGTCACCGATACCAGCGTAACGACGATGGGAGCCACCCAGCACCTTGATGCACATAACGCGGCGAGCGCCGCTGTTATCGGCCACATCGAGCATGGATTGAGTCTGAATCATATAATTTCTCCGACCCCTAGCCCTTAGACTTCCACAGCGCGTTCGAGAACATCAACCAGGGCCCAAGACTTGGTCTTGGCCATCGGACGAGTTTCACGAATAGTGACTTTGTCGCCGATGTGGCACTGGTTGGTTTCGTCGTGCGCGTGCAGCTTAGTCGAACGCTTAACGTATTTACCGTAGATAGGGTGCTTAACGCGACGCTCGATCAGAACGGTGATGGTCTTGTCCATCTTGTCGCTGACAACACGGCCAGTCAGCGTACGGACAGTTTTTTCGGCTTCAGCCATGATTACTTACCTGCCTGCTGGTTGAGCACAGTCTTCACGCGAGCGATGTCACGCTTAACTTGCGAGAGCAGATGAGACTGCCCCAACTGGCCAGTTGCTTTCTGCATACGCAGATTGAACTGGTCGCGCAGCAGGCCGAGCAGTTGCTCGTTCAGCTGCTGTGCGGATTTTTCACGAAGTTCATTCGCTTTCATCACATCACCGTCCGTTTAACAAAGGAGGTGGCGAGCGGCAGCTTTGCAGCAGCCAGGGCGAAAGCCTCACGCGCCAGCTCTTCAGAAACACCCTCGATTTCATACAGGACTTTGCCTGGCTGAATCTGGGCTACCCAGTATTCGACGTTACCCTTACCTTTACCCATCCGAACTTCGAGAGGCTTTTTGGAAATAGGCTTGTCCGGGAATACACGGATCCAGATCTTGCCACCACGTTTTACGTGACGGGTCAGAGCACGACGCGCTGACTCGATCTGACGAGCGGTGAGACGACCACGAGCAACAGACTTCAGCGCGAACTCGCCGAAGCTGACTTTGCTACCGCGCAATGCCAGACCACGGTTGTGGCCGGTCATTTGCTTGCGGAACTTCGTACGCTTTGGTTGCAACATTTGGCGTACCCCTTACTTAGCAGCTTTTTTACGAGGCGCAGGTGCTTGCGGCTTCAGCTCTTCTTGGCGACCACCAATTACTTCGCCTTTGAAGATCCAAACCTTCACACCGATCACACCGTAAGTGGTGTGAGCTTCGTAGGTGGCATAGTCGATATCGGCACGCAGGGTGTGCAGTGGCACACGACCTTCGCGATACCATTCAGTACGTGCGATTTCAGCACCGCCGAGACGACCGCTCACTTGGATTTTGATGCCTTTGGCACCAATGCGCATGGCGTTCTGTACGGCGCGCTTCATAGCACGACGGAACATTACGCGACGCTCCAGCTGCTGAGCTACGCTCTGCGCAACCAGCATACCGTCGAGCTCCGGCTTGCGGATCTCTTCGATATTGATGTGCACAGGCACACCCATTTGCTTGGTCAGGTCCTGACGCAGCTTCTCAACATCTTCACCTTTCTTGCCGATCACGATGCCGGGACGAGCGGTGTGGATGGTGATGCGTGCAGTTTGAGCCGGACGATGGATATCGATACGGCTTACGGACGCGCTTTTTAGTTTGTCTTGGAGATACTCACGCACATTCAGATCTGCGAGCAAATAGTCCGCATAAGTCCGACCGTCTGCGTACCAGACGGAGGTGTGCTCCTTGACGATTCCCAGGCGAATGCCAATGGGATGTACTTTCTGACCCATCTCTTCGACTCCGTTACTTGTCAGCAACCTTGACAGTGATATGGCAAGACCGCTTGACGATGCGATCAGCACGGCCTTTGGCACGTGGCATGATGCGCTTCAGCGAACGCCCTTCGTTGACGAAAACGGTGGAGACCTTCAGGTCATCAACGTCTGCGCCTTCGTTATGCTCGGCGTTGGCTACGGCCGACTCCAGCACTTTCTTCATGATCTCGGCGGCTTTCTTACTGCTGAAAGCCAACAGGTTGAGCGCTTCGCCCACCTTCTTCCCGCGGATCTGGTCGGCGACCAAGCGGGCTTTCTGGGCGGAGATTCGAGCGCCCGACAACTTAGCGGCTACTTCCATCATTCCTTACCCCTTAACGCTTGGCTTTCTTGTCAGCCACGTGCCCGCGATATGTACGGGTACCGGCGAACTCGCCCAGTTTGTGGCCGACCATGTCTTCGTTCACGAGAACTGGAACATGCTGACGACCGTTATGCACAGCAATGGTCAGACCGACCATTTGTGGCAGGATCATGGAACGGCGCGACCAGGTCTTAACTGGTTTGCGATCGTTCTTTTCCGCCGCCACTTCGATCTTCTTCAGTAGGTGAAGATCAATAAAAGGACCTTTTTTCAGAGAACGTGGCACTGTCGTATCCCTCTATTTACTTGCGACGACGGACGATCATTTTGTCGGTACGCTTATTACCACGAGTCTTCGCGCCCTTAGTCGGGAAGCCCCATGGCGATACCGGATGACGACCACCAGAGGTACGACCTTCACCACCACCATGTGGGTGGTCAACCGGGTTCATGGCAACACCACGAACGGTTGGGCGAACGCCACGCCAGCGTTTGGCACCAGCTTTACCCAGCGAACGCAGGCTGTGCTCGGAGTTCGAGACTTCGCCCAGGGTCGCGCGGCATTCAGCCAGCACTTTACGCATCTCACCAGAACGCAGACGCAGGGTCACGTAGACACCTTCACGAGCGACCAGCTGAGCCGAAGCACCAGCCGAACGAGCGATTTGCGCGCCTTTACCTGGCTTCAGTTCGATGCCGTGTACGGTGCTACCAACTGGAATGTTGCGCAGTTGCAGAGCGTTGCCCGGCTTGATCGGTGCCAGAGCACCTGCGATCAGCTGGTCGCCAGCGCTCACGCCTTTAGGGGCGATGATGTAGCGACGCTCGCCATCTGCGTACAGCAGCAGAGCGATGTGAGCAGTACGGTTTGGATCGTATTCGATACGCTCGACAGTGGCAGCGATGCCATCTTTGTCGTTGCGACGGAAGTCGACCAGACGGTAATGCTGCTTATGACCACCACCAACGTGACGAGTGGTAATGCGGCCATTGTTGTTACGACCACCAGACTTCGATTTCTTCTCGAGCAGCGGTGCGTGAGGAGCGCCTTTATGCAGCTCCTGGTTGACCACCTTGACCACAAAACGGCGGCCAGGGGAAGTCGGTTTGCATTTAACGATTGCCATGATGCACCCCTTCCTTACTCAGCACTGCTGCTGAAATCGAGATCTTGGCCTGGCTGAAGGGAGATAACTGCCTTCTTCCAGTCATTACGCTTGCCCAGACCGCGAGCGGTACGCTTGCTCTTACCCAGAACGTTCAGGGTAGTAACGCGTTCCACTTTCACGCTGAACAGGCTTTCGACGGCCTTCTTGATTTCCAGCTTGGTTGCGTCAGTAGCAACCTTGAAAACGAACTGGCCTTTCTTGTCTGCCAGAACCGTAGCCTTCTCGGAAACGTGCGGGCCAAGCAGAACTTTAAATACGCGTTCCTGGTTCATCCCAGCAGCTCCTCGAATTTCTTCACGGCCGACACAGTGATCAACACTTTGTCGTATGCGATCAGACTAACTGGATCGGAACCTTGCACGTCACGAACATCAACGTGTGGCAGGTTACGAGCAGCCAGGTACAGGTTCTGATCAACAGCGTCCGACACGATCAGAACGTCGGTCAGGCTCATGTTGTTCAGCTTGCCCAGCAGATCTTTGGTTTTCGGAGTTTCAACAGCGAAATCCTGAACCACGACCAGACGATCAGTACGCACCAGCTCAGCAAGGATGGAACGCATTGCTGCGCGATACATCTTCTTGTTCAGCTTCTGGGAGTGATCCTGAGGACGAGCTGCGAAAGTGGTACCGCCGCCACGCCAGATTGGGCTACGGATAGTACCGGCACGAGCACGGCCAGTACCTTTCTGACGCCATGGGCGCTTGCCGCCACCGGAAACGTCGGAACGGGTCTTTTGCTGCTTGCTACCTTGACGGCCGCCGGCCATGTAGGCCACGACTGCTTGGTGAACCAGCGTCTCGTTGAATTCGCCGCCAAATGTCAGTTCGGAAACTTCGATCGCTTGAGCGTCATTTACATTTAATTGCATGTCAGCTTCCCCTTAACCGCGAGCCTTGGCCGCCGGACGTACAACCAGGTTGCCGCCAGTAGCGCCAGGAACAGCACCCTTGACCAACAACAGATTGCGTTCAGCGTCGACGCGCACTACTTCCAGGGACTGCACGGTCACGCGCTCAGCGCCCATATGACCGGACATTTTTTTGCCCTTGAATACACGACCAGGAGTCTGGCACTGGCCAATAGAGCCCGGGACGCGGTGGGAAACGGAGTTACCGTGGGTGTTATCTTGACCGCGGAAATTCCAACGCTTGATGGTACCGGCGAAGCCTTTACCTTTCGACTGACCGGTAACGTCTACCAGTTGGCCAGCAGCGAAGATTTCTGCATTGATCAGATCGCCAGCTTGGTACTCGCCTTCTTCAAGACGGAATTCCCAAACGCCACGACCGGCAGCAACGTTCGCTTTAGCGAAGTGACCTGCTTGAGCAGCAGTCACGCGCGAAGCACGACGCTCACCTACAGTGACCTGCACTGCACGATAGCCATCGGTTTCTTCAGTTTTGAACTGGGTGACGCGATTCGGCTCGATCTCAATGACCGTGACCGGAATGGAGACACCTTCTTCGGTGAAAATACGGGTCATACCGCATTTACGACCGACTACACCAATAGTCATGTTGTAAACCTCATGAGTGTACGGGGCTTTCACCCGCTATGGCCGCCCATTTCAGAGCGTTACACGACTAAGACCGAGTCTTAGCCGAGGCTGATCTGCACTTCCACACCTGCCGCAAGATCAAGCTTCATAAGAGCATCAACGGTTTTATCCGTTGGCTGGACGATGTCCAGTACGCGCTTATGAGTACGGATCTCGTACTGGTCACGCGCGTCTTTGTTGACGTGCGGGGAGACCAGAACGGTGAACCGCTCTTTACGGGTAGGCAGTGGAATTGGACCACGCACTTGAGCACCAGTACGTTTCGCGGTTTCCACGATTTCCTGGGTGGATTGGTCGATCAGGCGATGGTCGAAAGCCTTCAACCTGATACGGATTTGCTGATTTTGCATTGGATTTCAGACTCCAGGCTGCTATTCCCACCGGGCGCAATACGCCCGTTAAAAGGAGGCGCAATTCTATAGACGGCCCCACAGAGTGTCAACCCAATAAAAAAGCCCCCGCAAGCGGGGGCTTCTTCATGAGTCGTCGATTACTCGATGACTTTGGCTACGACGCCAGCGCCGACGGTACGACCGCCTTCACGGATAGCGAAACGCAGACCATCTTCCATCGCGATGGTTTTGATCAGAGTGACAGTCATCTGGATGTTGTCACCTGGCATTACCATTTCAACGCCTTCTGGCAGCTCGCAGTTACCAGTCACGTCAGTAGTACGGAAGTAGAACTGTGGACGGTAGCCTTTGAAGAACGGAGTATGACGGCCGCCTTCTTCCTTGCTCAGAACGTAAACTTCAGCAGTGAACTTGGTGTGCGGCTTAACGGTGCCTGGCTTAACCAGAACCTGGCCACGCTCAACGTCGTCACGCTTGGTACCACGCAGCAGAACGCCGCAGTTCTCGCCAGCACGACCTTCGTCGAGCAGCTTGCGGAACATTTCAACGCCGGTGCAGGTAGTTTTCTGAGTGTCGCGCAGACCAACGATCTCAACTTCTTCCTGGATGCGAACGATACCACGCTCAACACGGCCAGTTACCACGGTGCCACGGCCGGAGATCGAGAATACGTCTTCGATTGGCATCAGGAACGGCTTGTCGATTGCACGCTCTGGCTCTGGGATGTAGGTATCCAGAGTTTCTACCAGACGCTTAACAGCGGTGGTACCCATTTCGTTGTCGTCTTGGCCGTTCAGAGCCATCAGAGCCGAACCGATGATGATCGGAGTGTCGTCACCTGGGAAGTCGTAAGTGCTCAGCAGATCGCGCACCTCCATCTCAACCAGTTCCAGCAGCTCAGCGTCGTCAACCATGTCAGCCTTGTTCAGGAAGACAACGATGTACGGAACGCCTACCTGACGGGACAACAGGATGTGCTCACGAGTTTGCGGCATCGGACCATCGGCAGCCGAGCAAACCAAGATCGCGCCGTCCATCTGGGCAGCACCAGTGATCATGTTTTTGACGTAGTCGGCGTGACCTGGGCAGTCAACGTGCGCGTAGTGACGAATGTTCGAGTCGTACTCTACGTGCGCAGTGTTGATGGTGATACCACGAGCTTTTTCTTCTGGGGCGCTGTCGATCTTGTCGAAGTCAACACGAGCCGAACCGAAAACTTCGGAGCAAACGCGAGTCAGAGCAGCGGTCAGAGTGGTTTTACCGTGGTCAACGTGACCGATAGTGCCAACGTTGACGTGCGGTTTGTTACGTTCAAATTTTTCTTTAGCCACGACAATTAACTCCTAGCCTAAAGGGGAGACTGAATCAGCCTTGTTTTTTAACGAGAGCTTCGACGATGTTCGACGGAGCTTCGGCGTATTTGGAGAATTCCATGGAGTAGCTCGCGCGACCCTGAGACATGGAACGAACGTCAGTTGCATAACCGAACATTTCACCCAGTGGCACTTCAGCACGGATAACCTTGCCGGACACCGAGTCATCCATACCCTGAATCAGACCACGACGACGGTTCAGGTCACCCATCACGTCACCCATGTAGTCCTCTGGGGTTACAACTTCAACCTTCATGATCGGCTCGAGCACAACGCCGCCACCCTTCTGGGCCAGCTGCTTGGTCGCCATGGAGGCTGCCACCTTGAACGCCATCTCGTTGGAGTCGACGTCGTGGTAGGAACCATCAAACACGGTAGCCTTCAGGCCGATCAGCGGATAACCGGCAACGACGCCGTTCTTCATCTGCTCTTCGATACCCTTCTGGATAGCCGGGATGTATTCCTTAGGAACCACACCACCAACAACCTCGTTGGTGAAGACCAGACCTTCGGTGATGTTGCCGTTCGCATCGACGTCTGGCTCCGAGAAACGGATCCAGCAGTGACCGAACTGACCGCGACCGCCGGACTGACGAACGAACTTGCCTTCGATCTCAACGTTGCTCTTGCTGATCTTCTCGCGGTACGAAACCTGCGGCTTGCCGATGTTGGCTTCGACGTTGAACTCGCGCTTCATGCGGTCAACGAGGATGTCCAGGTGCAGCTCACCCATACCGGAGATGATGGTCTGGCCAGTCTCTTCGTCGGTCTTGACGCGGAACGACGGGTCTTCCTGAGCCAGCTTGCCCAGTGCAATACCCATCTTTTCCTGGTCCTGCTTGGTTTTCGGCTCTACCGCTACCGAAATTACAGGCTCAGGGAAGTCCATACGCTCAAGAATGATCTGCTTGTCGAGATCGCACAGAGTGTCACCAGTGGTGACGTCCTTCATGCCGATCAGAGCAGCGATGTCGCCTGCACGTACTTCTTTGATCTCTTCACGCTGGTTGGCGTGCATCTGCACCATACGACCAACGCGCTCTTTCTTGCCCTTGACCGAGTTGATCACGGAGTCGCCCGAGCTCAGGAAGCCCGAGTAAACGCGCACGAAAGTCAGAGTACCAACGAACGGGTCGGTAGCAATCTTGAATGCCAGAGCCGAGAACGGTTCAGCATCGTCAGCATGACGCTCGTCGTAGTCAGCCTCTACCAGCTCATCCTTCGGCTTCTCGATGAGATCCGGATGGATACCCTTGATCGCCGGGATCTCGGTAGGAGCAGGCAGGAAGTCGATAACGGCATCGAGAACCAGGGGAACGCCCTTGTTCTTGAACGACGAACCGCAGACGGCCGGAACGATCTCGCTAGCCAGGGTGCGCGCACGCAGACCGGCCTTGATCTCTTCGACAGTCAGGTCACCTTCTTCAAGGTACTTGTTCATCAGCTCTTCGTTGGCTTCAGCAGCAGCTTCAACCATGTTGGAGCGCCACTCGTTAGCCAGGTCCAGCATATCGGCAGGAATTTCTTCCTCGCGATAGGTAGTACCCTTGTCGTCGTCGTTCCAGTAGATAGCCTTCATCTTGATCAGATCAACCTGACCTTCGAAGTTATCTTCAGCACCGATAGCCAGCTGGACCGGAACCGGGGTATGACCCAGGCGGTTCTTGATCTGGCCAACAACGCGCAGGAAGTTGGCACCAGCACGGTCCATCTTGTTCACGTAAACAACACGTGGAACACCGTACTTGTTGGCTTGACGCCATACGGTTTCAGACTGAGGCTCAACACCGGAAGTACCGCAGAACACAACGACCGCGCCGTCGAGTACACGCAGGGAGCGCTCTACTTCAATGGTGAAGTCAACGTGGCCAGGGGTATCGATAACGTTTACACGATAGTTATCGTATTGGCCGCGCGAACCTTTCCAGAAGGTAGTTACAGCAGCGGAGGTAATGGTAATACCGCGCTCCTGCTCCTGCACCATCCAGTCGGTGGTCGCAGCGCCGTCATGCACCTCACCCATCTTGTGGCTGAGACCTGTGTAGAACAGGATCCGCTCGGTAGTGGTAGTCTTGCCCGCGTCAACGTGGGCACAGATACCGATGTTACGGTAGCGGTTGATTGCTGTAGTACGAGCCATAAAGCCCTCGCAAAATGAATGATGCCGATATTAGAAGCGGTAGTGCGAGAAAGCCTTGTTGGCTTCAGCCATACGGTGAACGTCTTCACGCTTCTTAACTGCAGCACCTTTGCCTTCGGCAGCGTCCAGCAGTTCGCCAGCCAAACGCAGAGCCATAGACTTCTCGCCGCGCTTGCGGGCGAAGTCTACCAACCAGCGCATTGCCAGAGCGTTACGACGGGACGGACGAACTTCGACCGGAACCTGGTAAGTAGCACCGCCTACACGGCGCGACTTCACTTCGACCAGCGGAGCGATGGCGTCGAGAGCTTTCTCGAAGATTTCCAGGGGATCGCTGTTCTTGCGCTCTTTAACTTTTTCCAGCGCGCCATAAACGATACGCTCGGCAACGGCTTTCTTGCCGCTTTCCATTACGTGGTTCATGAACTTGGCGAGGATCTGGCTTCCGTATTTCGGATCGTCCAGAATCTCACGTTTGGCTGCTACGCGACGTCTTGGCATTGATAAGCCCTCAAACGGTCTTCAGGTTAGCTCGGGACAGTTGATCCAATGGACGCGTGCCCGACCTTACTCTTATCGACTCAATATAATTAAAAACTGCAAAACGACCGATTACTTCGGACGCTTGGTACCGTACTTCGAACGACCTTGGTTACGACCTTTAACGCCGGAGGTATCCAGGGAGCCGCGAACGGTGTGGTAACGAACACCTGGCAAGTCTTTTACACGGCCGCCGCGAATCAGTACGACGCTGTGCTCTTGCAGGTTGTGGCCTTCACCACCGATGTACGAGGAAACCTCGAAACCGTTGGTCAGACGCACACGGCACACTTTACGCAGTGCCGAGTTAGGTTTTTTCGGCGTAGTGGTGTACACGCGAGTGCACACGCCACGACGTTGCGGGCAGTTCTGCAGCGCAGGCACGTCGGATTTCTCGACGATACGCTTACGCGGCTGACGTACCAGCTGGTTGATAGTTGCCATCTACTAGCTCCACTGTTGTCTTTCGACATAAACAAAATGGCAGAGCAGGAGCTCCACCAAATTTAGGGGTACAAGAGTCTAAAGAGGATCTTGCCCCCAGTCAAGGCAAGGCCCCGGCCTCCCCGATCAGCGAACCTCGACAAAAAGTGTCTTGACTCTCAATCGAAAAAGCCGGGGCCCCGTCTCAATCTACTGCAGACCTCAATTACCGCTGGAGTTCAGCGCTTCAGTCAGTGCTGCTTCGACTTCGCTTGCGCTTACGCGCAGCGGCTTGTCTGCATCACGACGACGCTTACGCTCGCTGTGGTACGCCAGGCCAGTACCGGCCGGGATCAGACGACCCACGACCACGTTTTCTTTCAGGCCACGCAGGTAGTCGCGCTTGCCAGTTACCGCCGCTTCGGTCAGTACACGGGTGGTCTCCTGGAAAGAGGCCGCCGAGATGAACGATTCGGTGGACAAGGACGCCTTGGTGATACCCAGCAGTACGCGGGTGAACTTGGCGACGAATTTGTCTTCGGTGCTCAGACGCTCGTTTTCTACCAGTACGTGAGTCAGTTCCATCTGGTCGCCCTTGATGAAGCTGGAGTCGCCGGACTCGGCGATTTCAACCTTACGCAGCATCTGACGCAGAATGGTCTCGATGTGCTTGTCGTTGATCTTCACGCCTTGCAGACGGTAAACGTCTTGGATCTCGTTGACGATGTACTTGGCCAGCGCACTGACACCCAGCAGACGCAGGATATCGTGTGGATCGCTCGGACCGTCGGAGATAACTTCGCCGCGGTTCACTTGTTCGCCTTCGAAGACGTTCAGGTGACGCCACTTCGGAATCAGCTCTTCATACGGATCGCTACCGTCGTTCGGAGTAATGACCAGACGGCGCTTGCCCTTGGTCTCTTTACCGAACGCGATGGTGCCGCTGACTTCAGCCAGAATCGACGCTTCTTTCGGACGACGAGCTTCGAACAGGTCGGCAACACGCGGCAGACCACCGGTGATGTCACGGGTCTTCGAAGTTTCTTGCGGAATACGAGCGATAACATCACCGATCGCAATCTGCGCACCGTCGGCAACACCGACCAGGGCGTTAGCCGGCAGGAAGTACTGTGCCGGTACGTCGGTACCTGGCAGCAGCAGATCCTTGCCATCCATACCCACCATCTTCACAGCAGGACGGATGTCCTTGCCGGCAGCTGGACGGTCTTTGACGTCAAGCACTTCAATGTTGGTCATACCGGTCAATTCGTCAGTCTGACGCTTGATCGTGATGCCTTCTTCCATGCCCACGTAGGTCACGGTACCTTTCATTTCGGTAACGATCGGGTGAGTGTGCGGATCCCACTTGGCCACGATAGCGCCAGCGTCGACCTTGTCACCTTCTTTAACCGAAATCACAGCACCGTACGGCAGCTTGTAACGCTCGCGCTCACGACCGAAGTCATCAGCGATTGCCAGCTCACCGGAACGGGACACAGCAACCAGGTGACCATCCACACGCTCAACGTGCTTCAGGTTGTGCAGACGGACGGTACCGCCATTCTTCACCTGAACGCTGTCGGCTGCGGAAGTACGGCTTGCCGCACCACCAATGTGGAACGTACGCATGGTCAGCTGGGTACCCGGCTCACCGATGGATTGGGCAGCGATAACGCCGACCGCCTCACCAATGTTCACCTGGTGACCACGAGCCAGGTCACGGCCGTAGCACTTGGCGCAGATGCCATAGCGGGTTTCGCAACTGATCGGCGAACGCACGATCACTTCGTCGATGCTGTTGAGCTCGATGAATTCAACCCACTTTTCGTCTACCAGAGTGCCGGCAGGAACGATGACGTCCTCGGTACCCGGCTTGAATACGTCACGGGCGATAACACGACCCAATACGCGCTCACCCAGTGGCTCTACAACGTCGCCGCCTTCAATGTGCGGAGTCATCAGCAGGCCGTGTTCGGTGCCGCAATCGATCTCGGTTACAACCAGATCCTGCGCAACGTCCACCAGACGACGAGTCAGGTAACCGGAGTTCGCAGTTTTCAACGCGGTATCCGCCAGACCTTTACGAGCACCGTGAGTCGAGATGAAGTACTGGAGTACGCTCAGACCTTCACGGAAGTTCGCAGTAATCGGCGTTTCGATGATGGAGCCGTCCGGCTTGGCCATCAGACCACGCATACCGGCCAGCTGACGGATCTGTGCTGCGGAACCCCGCGCACCCGAGTCAGCCATCATGTACATCGAGTTGAACGATTCTTGCTCGACTTCGTCGCCATTGCGGTCGATGACCTTCTCTTTCGAGAGGTTGGCCATCATCGCCTTGGATACTTCGTCGTTGGCCTTCGACCAAAGGTCGATCACTTTGTTGTACTTCTCGCCCTGGGTTACCAGGCCGGAGGCGTACTGGCTCTCGATTTCTTTCACTTCGTCGGTGGCAGCACCGATGATGCGAGCTTTTTCATCCGGGATAACGAAGTCGTTAACACCGATGGAAACGCCGGAAATGGTCGAATAAGCGAAACCGGTGTACATCAACTGGTCAGCGAAGATCACGGTCTCTTTCAGACCAACCACGCGGTAGCACTGGTTGATCAGCTTGGAGATCGCCTTCTTCTTCATCGGCAGGTTGACGACGTCGAACGACAGGCCCTTCGGCACAACCTGGAACAGCAGAGCACGGCCGACAGTGGTGTCGACGATACGGGTGGCGCTCACGCTGCCGCCATCACGATCATTGACGGTTTCGCTGATGCGAACCTTGATCTTGGCGTGCAGAGCAGCTTCGCCGGCGCGGAATACGCGGTCGACTTCCTGCAGGTCGGCGAAAACGCGACCTTCGCCCTTGGCGTTGATCGCTTCACGGGTCATGTAGTACAGACCCAATACAACGTCCTGCGACGGAACGATGATTGGCTCACCGTTGGCTGGCGACAGAATGTTGTTGGTCGACATCATCAACGCACGCGCTTCCAACTGGGCTTCCAGTGTCAGCGGTACGTGCACGGCCATTTGGTCGCCGTCGAAGTCGGCGTTGTACGCAGCACAGACCAGAGGGTGCAGCTGGATAGCCTTACCTTCGATCAGTACCGGTTCAAACGCCTGGATACCCAGACGGTGAAGGGTCGGTGCACGGTTGAGGAGAACCGGGTGTTCACGGATCACTTCAGCGAGAACGTCCCAAACCTCTGGCAGTTCGCGCTCGACCATCTTCTTGGCGGCTTTGATGGTGGTGGCCAGGCCACGCATTTCCAACTTGCCGAAGATGAACGGTTTGAACAGCTCGAGAGCCATCTTCTTCGGCAGACCGCACTGGTGCAGACGCAGGGTCGGACCTACGGTAATTACCGAACGACCGGAGTAGTCAACACGCTTACCGAGCAAGTTCTGACGGAAACGACCTTGCTTACCCTTGATCATGTCAGCCAGGGATTTCAGAGGACGCTTGTTGGAACCGGTGATAGCGCGGCCACGACGACCGTTGTCGAGCAGTGCATCGACAGCTTCCTGCAACATACGCTTTTCGTTGCGCACGATGATGTCCGGAGCGGACAGATCCAGCAGGCGCTTCAAACGGTTGTTACGGTTGATCACTCGACGATACAGATCGTTGAGGTCGGAAGTCGCGAAACGACCGCCATCCAGCGGGACCAGTGGACGCAGATCTGGCGGCAGAACCGGCAGAACGGTCAGCACCATCCACTCTGGCAGGTTGCCGGAACCCTGGAAGGCTTCCATCAACTTCAGACGCTTGGACAGCTTCTTGATCTTGGTTTCCGAGTTGGTTTGCGGAATCTCTTCACGCAGACGGCCAATCTCGTGCTCCAGGTCGATAGCGTGCAGCAGCTCGCGGACAGCCTCGGCACCCATGCGGGCGTCGAAGTCATCGCCGAACTCTTCCAGCGCTTCGAAGTACTGCTCATCGTTCAGCAGCTGACCTTTTTCAAGGGTGGTCATGCCTGGATCGATAACGACGTAGCTCTCGAAGTAGAGAACGCGCTCGATATCACGCAGAGTCATGTCCATCAGCAAGCCGATACGGGACGGCAGCGATTTCAGGAACCAGATGTGGGCAACCGGCGAAGCCAGTTCGATGTGCGCCATGCGCTCACGACGAACCTTGGCCAGCGCAACTTCAACGCCGCACTTCTCGCAGATCACGCCGCGATGCTTCAAGCGCTTGTACTTACCGCACAGGCACTCGTAATCCTTTACCG
Organism: Pseudomonas sp. JV245A; assembly: GCF_032424515.1. Taxonomy (NCBI): domain Bacteria; kingdom Pseudomonadati; phylum Pseudomonadota; class Gammaproteobacteria; order Pseudomonadales; family Pseudomonadaceae; genus Pseudomonas; species Pseudomonas sp. JV245A. Next base: position 11,420 of record NZ_VYKE01000017.1, on the reverse strand, counting down.
GGCCAAAGATCTTGGCGCAGAACAGGCCGTCACGCTCAGGCTTGAACGTACGGTAGTTGATGGTTTCCGGCTTTTTAACTTCACCGAACGACCACGAACGGATCATCTCAGGCGAGGCCAATCCGATACGGATGGCGTCGAACTCTTCGACTTGACCCTGGTTTTTCAGCAAATTCAGTAGGTCTTTCAAGGCCTTTCCTCCTGGCGGAGCAGAGAGCGGGCAATCCTGCCCCGCTCTCGATTCGCGTCACGTGTTATTCGGTTTCCAGATCGATATCGATGCCGAGGGAACGAATTTCTTTGATCAACACGTTGAAGGACTCGGGCATGCCCGGCTCCATACGGTGATCGCCGTCCACGATGTTTTTGTACATCTTGGTACGACCGTTCACATCGTCCGACTTCACTGTGAGCATTTCTTGCAGAGTGTATGCAGCACCGTATGCTTCCAGTGCCCAGACCTCCATCTCCCCGAAACGCTGACCACCGAACTGCGCCTTACCACCCAGCGGCTGCTGGGTAACCAGGCTGTACGAACCGGTAGAACGAGCGTGCATCTTGTCGTCTACCAAGTGGTTCAGTTTCAGCATGTACATGTAGCCAACGGTAACTGGACGCTCGAACTTGTTGCCGGTACGGCCGTCGGTCAGTTGCATCTGGCCGCTTTCTGGCAGGTCTGCCAGTTTCAGCATGGCCTTGATTTCGCTTTCCTTGGCACCGTCGAACACCGGAGTGGCCATCGGAACACCGCCGCGCAGGTTGTTCGCCAGATCCAGGATCTCCTGATCGGAGAAGCTGTCCAGGTCTTCGTTACGACCGCCGATCTGGTTGTAGATCTCGTCCAGGAAGGTACGCAGTTCTGCGACCTTGCGCTGCTCTTCGACCATGCGATTGATCTTCTCGCCCAGACCTTTGGCCGCGAGGCCCAGGTGAGTTTCGAGGATCTGACCAACGTTCATACGCGAAGGTACGCCCAGCGGGTTGAGGACTACGTCGACCGGGGTGCCATTGGCATCGTGCGGCATGTCTTCAACCGGCATGATCACGGAGACCACACCCTTGTTACCGTGACGACCGGCCATCTTGTCGCCCGGCTGGATGCGACGACGGATTGCCAGGTAGACCTTGACGATTTTCAGCACGCCTGGAGCCAGGTCATCGCCCTGCTGCAGCTTGCGCTTCTTGTCTTCGAACTTGTCGTCCAGCAGACGGCGACGATCAACGATGTAGGCCTGGGCCTTCTCGAGCTGCTCGTTCAGAGCATCTTCAGCCATGCGCAGTTTGAACCACTGGCCGTGCTCAAGACCGTCGAGAACTTCGTCGGTGATTTCCTGGCCTTTCTTCAGGCCGGCGCCGCCTTCGGCTTTATGGCCGACCAGAGCGGAGCGCAGACGTTCGAAGGTCGCACCTTCAACGATACGGAACTCTTCGTTCAGGTCCTTGCGGATCTCGTCCAACTGGCTCTTCTCGATCGACAGTGCACGAGCATCACGCTCAACGCCGTCACGAGTGAAGACCTGTACGTCGATAACAGTACCCTTGGTACCGGTAGGTACACGCAGGGAGGTGTCTTTAACGTCGCTGGCTTTTTCACCGAAGATCGCACGCAGCAGTTTCTCTTCCGGAGTCAGCTGGGTCTCGCCTTTCGGAGTGACCTTGCCCACCAGGATGTCGCCTGCGCCAACTTCAGCACCTACATAAACGATACCGGCTTCGTCCAGCTTGTTCAGTGCAGCCTCACCCACGTTCGGGATGTCTGCAGTGATTTCCTCTGGGCCAAGCTTGGTGTCACGAGCCACACAGGTCAGTTCCTGGATGTGGATCGTGGTGAAACGGTCTTCCTGAACCACACGCTCGGACAGGCAGATGGAGTCTTCGAAGTTGAAGCCGTTCCACGCCATGAACGCGATACGCATGTTCTGACCCAGTGCCAGCTCACCCATGTCGGTGGACGGACCATCGGCCATGATGTCGCTGCGCTGAACCCGATCACCCTTGCTCACCAGCGGACGCTGGTTGATGCAGGTGTTCTGGTTGGAGCGGGTGTACTTGGTCAGGTTGTAGATGTCGACACCGGCTTCGCCGGTTTCAACTTCGTCATCAGCAACACGAACCACGATACGGCTGGCATCGACCGAGTCGATCACACCGCCACGACGAGCCACGACGCAAACGCCGGAGTCACGGGCAACGTTGCGCTCCATGCCGGTACCTACCAGCGGCTTGTCAGCACGCAGGGTCGGTACAGCCTGACGCTGCATGTTGGAACCCATCAATGCACGGTTGGCGTCGTCGTGCTCGAGAAACGGAATCAGCGACGCTGCAACCGAAACTACCTGCTTCGGCGAAACGTCCATCAAGGTGACGTCTTCCGGCGCCTTGACGGTGAATTCGTTCAAGTGACGAACAGCTACCAGTTCATCGACCAACTGACCTTTGTCGTTCATCGTCGCCGAAGCCTGGGCGATCACGTGATCGGCCTCTTCGATAGCGGACAGGAACACGATCTCGTCGGTTACCAGAGCGTCTTTCACCACACGGTACGGGCTCTCGAGGAAGCCGTACTGGTTGGTGCGCGCATAGGCCGCCAGGGAGTTGATCAGACCGATGTTCGGACCTTCCGGCGTTTCAATCGGGCATACACGACCGTAGTGGGTCGGGTGTACGTCACGGACTTCGAAGCCTGCACGCTCACGGGTCAGACCACCTGGGCCAAGTGCAGAAACACGACGCTTGTGGGTGATCTCGGACAGCGGGTTGTTCTGGTCCATGAACTGGGACAGCTGGCTGGAACCGAAGAACTCTTTCACTGCCGCAGCCACTGGCTTGGCATTGATCAGGTCTTGCGGCATCAGGCCTTCGCTTTCAGCCATCGACAGACGCTCTTTGACCGCACGCTCTACACGCACCAGGCCAACGCGGAACTGGTTCTCGGCCATTTCGCCAACACAGCGAACACGACGGTTACCCAGGTGGTCGATGTCGTCGACGATGCCTTTACCGTTACGGATGTCGACCAGAGTCTTCAGTACGGCAACGATGTCTTCTTTGCACAGAACGCCGGAACCTTCGATCTCGGTACGACCGATACGACGGTTGAACTTCATCCGGCCAACGGCGGACAGATCATACCGCTCAGGGCTGAAGAACAGGTTGTTGAACAGAGTCTCGGCAGCATCTTTGGTCGGTGGCTCGCCAGGACGCATCATGCGATAGATCTCGACCAGGGCTTCCAATTGGTTGCTGGTGGAGTCGATCTTCAGAGTGTCAGAGACGAACGGACCGCAGTCGATGTCGTTGGTGTACAGAGTCTCGATGCGAACGACCTGAGCCTTGGCGATTTTCGCCAGGATCTCGGTGTTCAGCTCGGTGTTGCACTCTGCCAGGATTTCACCGGTAGCCGGGTGCACGATAGCCTTGGCGGTGGTACGACCCAGGACGTAGTCCAGAGGTACATCCAGCTCTTTGATACCGGCTTTTTCCAGCTGGTTGATGTGACGAGCGGTGATACGACGACCCTGCTCGACAATAACCTTGCCCTTGTCATCCTGGATGTCCAGAACGGCAATCTCACCACGCAGGCGCTGAGGCACCAGCTCCAGGCTCAGGCTCTCGCCTTTCACGTGGAATACGTTGGTGGTGTAGAAAGCGTCCAGCACTTCTTCAGTGGTATAGCCCAGCGCGCGCAGCAGAACCGATGCCGGCAGCTTGCGACGACGGTCGATACGGACGAACACGCAGTCTTTCGGGTCGAACTCGAAGTCCAGCCACGAACCGCGGTAAGGAATGATCCGCGCGGAATACAGCAGCTTACCGGAGCTGTGCGTCTTGCCACGGTCGTGGTCGAAGAATACGCCAGGGGAACGGTGCAGCTGGGAAACGATTACACGCTCGGTACCGTTGATTACGAAGGTACCGTTCTCAGTCATCAGGGGAATTTCACCCATGTAGACTTCTTGCTCTTTGATGTCCTTGATCGCTTTGTTCGACGATTCTTTGTCGAAAATGATCAGACGGACTTTTACCCGCAAAGGTACGGCGTAAGTTACACCACGCAACACGCATTCTTTAACATCAAACGCCGGTTCGCCCAGGCGATAACCGACATACTCCAACGCAGCATTGCCGGAGTAGCTGATGATCGGGAAAACGGATTTGAAGGCCGCATGCAGGCCCACGTCGCGGAACTGATCTTTAGTCGCTCCCGCTTGCAAGAATTCACGATACGAATCCAGCTGGATGGCCAGGAGGTACGGCACATCCATGACGTCCGGCAACTTGCTAAAGTCCTTGCGGATACGTTTTTTCTCAGTATATGAGTAAGCCATCAGCGTTCCCCAGCTTGGTCACCTGCTTATTCGGCTCCTCCCGACGGGAGCAGCCAGAAAATCGTGCAAACCCTTTGGTTTGCGCCACCGCACAGGGTGGGCTACAGCACGTTACTGGCACCGACCCAGTCGGTCACCAATAACGGAAAAAGGCCGGTGGCAAAAGCCACCAGCCATCAGCCGTTCGCTTAACGCTTGGGCTGGAGACACAAAGTCGATGCTTACTTGAGCTCGACTTTAGCGCCTGCTTCTTCCAGAGCTGCTTTGGCTTTGTCAGCTGCTTCTTTAGCAACAGCTTCCAGAACCATGGCAGGAGCGCCGTCAACTACAGCCTTGGCTTCTTTCAGGCCCAGACCGGTCAGTTCACGTACAGCCTTGATCACGTTAACTTTCTTCTCGCCAGCTTCGGTCAGCATGACGTTGAATTCAGTTTGCTCTTCAACAACAGCGGCAGCAGCAGCTGGGCCAGCAGCGGCAACAGCAGCGGTAACGCCGAAGGTTTCTTCCATTGCTTTGATCAGCTCAACAACTTCCAGAACGGTTTTCTGGCCGATTGCTTCGATGATTTGCTCGTTAGTCAGAGACATGACTATAAATTCCTGTATTGGGGTGACAGCCTACGCAGCCATCAAATTAAACATATGATTTTGAAAGGGCTTGCAGTGCCTTAGGCAGCAGCAGCTTCTTTCTGGTCGCGAATAGCCGCCAGAGTACGAGCCAGCTTGCTGGTAGCGCCTTGAATCACGCTCATCAGCTTCGCAATAGCTTCGTCGCGAGTTGGCAGCGAAGCCAACACGTCGATCTCGTTTGCTGCGAGGTACTTGCCCTCGAACGCAGCTGCCTTGATCTCGAACTTTTCCTGACCCTTTGCGAACTCTTTGAAAATACGAGCGGCAGCGCCCGGATGTTCCTTGGAGAATGCAATCAGGGTAGGGCCGACGAACGCGTCGTTGAGCACGTCATATTGAGTGCCTTCAACAGCGCGCTTGAGCAGGGTGTTACGTACGACACGTACATAAACACCAGCTTCGCGGGCCTCTTTACGGAGTCCGGTCATAGCGCCTACTGTCACACCACGGGCATCAGCCACGACAGCGGACAGAGCGGCTTTGGCAGCCTCGTTGACTTCAGCGACGATGGCCTTCTTGTCTTCGAGTTTAATTGCCACGGGTTTAACTCCTGCTTGTTACCGTTTCATCCAACCGGAGCTGGATGTCGTTTTGGTGTCTGATTCGGTAAGGAACCGGGAGCACCATCTGCGTAGGCTTGAGGTTTAAGACTTGCGTCGCCTACGGTCTTGGATAGCCCCCGCCAGGCAGGGACCCCAATTTTTCAGCGCGCGCAATTGCTTGCACGCGCTTGTGTCTTATACGTCTAGCGAACCCTGGTCGATGACCAGACCTGGGCCCATAGTGGTGCTCAGGGTAACGCGCTTGACGTAGATGCCTTTCGAAGAAGCTGGCTTGATACGCTTCAGGTCAGCGATCAGGGCTTCAACGTTTTCCTTCAGCTTGACGGCGTCGAAGCCGACCTTGCCAACGGAAGTGTGGATGATGCCGTTTTTGTCGGTGCGATAGCGAACCTGACCAGCCTTGGCGTTCTTAACTGCCGAAGCTACGTCTGGAGTAACGGTACCGACTTTCGGGTTAGGCATCAGGCCGCGAGGACCCAGAACCTGACCCAGCTGACCCACAACGCGCATTGCATCCGGGGAAGCAATAACCACGTCATAGTTCAGGTCGCCGCCTTTCATTTCGGCAGCCAGATCGTCCATACCTACGCGGTCTGCACCGGCAGCCAGAGCAGCTTCAGCTGCTGGGCCCTGGGTGAACACAGCTACACGTACAGTCTTGCCAGTGCCGTGTGGCAGCACAGTAGCGCTACGAACAACCTGGTCAGATTTACGTGGGTCTACGCCCAGGTTCACAGCAACGTCTACGGACTCGCTGAACTTAACGGTCGACAGCTCGGTCAGGAGAGCGGCGGCTTCTACGAAGTTGTAGGCCTTGCCTGCTTCAATCTTGCCGGCGATAGCCTTTTGGCGCTTGGTCAGCTTAGCCATTACACACCCTCCACGTTAAGGCCCATGCTACGAGCAGAACCGGCGATAGTACGCACGGCTGCATCCATATCAGCTGCAGTCAGATCCGCGTTTTTGGTTTTCGCGATTTCTTCCAGCTGAGCACGGGTAACAGTGCCAACCTTAACGGTGTTTGGACGAGCGGAACCGCTGGTCAGGCCAGCAGCTTTCTTCAGCAGAACCGAAGCAGGGGTGCTCTTAGTTTCGAAAGTGAAGCTGCGGTCACTGTAAACAGTGATGATCACAGGAGTCGGCAGGCCTGGCTCAAGACCCTGAGTACGGGCGTTGAAAGCTTTGCAGAACTCCATGATGTTCACGCCGTGCTGACCCAGAGCTGGACCAACGGGTGGACTTGGGTTGGCCTGAGCGGCCTTAACTTGCAGCTTGATGTAAGCAGTAATCTTCTTAGCCATGAGGCACTCCAATTACGGGTTCAGACGCCTAGATAGGCTCCCCGGTTACTTGCGCGTTTATCCCAGTGACGACAAAACCCCACAGCCTAAGGCTGCGGGGTATGGGATTCTCGTTCAGTTATGCCTTCTCGACCTGACTGAACTCTAGCTCTACCGGAGTAGAGCGACCGAAAATGAGCACTGCCACCTGAATGCGGCTCTTTTCGTAGTTAACCTCTTCGACCGTACCGTTAAAGTCAGCGAATGGGCCGTCAGTAACACGGACCACCTCACCCGGCTCAAACAGGGTCTTAGGCTTGGGCTTGTCGCTACCATCAGCAACGCGACGCAGAATCGCTTCCGCTTCTTTGTCAGTGATAGGAGCCGGCTTATCGGCAGTACCACCAATAAAGCCCATGACACGAGGAGTATCCTTGACCAAGTGCCAAGTACCCTCGTTCATATCCATCTGTACCAGCACATAGCCTGGAAAGAATTTACGCTCGCTTTTGCGCTTCTGGCCATTGCGCATCTCAACCACTTCTTCAGTGGGGACCAGAATCTCGCCGAAGCCATCTTCCATGCCAGCCAGCTTCACACGCTCGATCAACGAACGCATTACATGCTTCTCGTAACCCGAGTAAGCATGCACAACGTACCAACGCTTAGCCACGGGACACCCTTAGCCAACAATCAAGGAAACAAGCCAGCCGAGCAGGGAATCTAGCCCCCACAACAGCAACGCCATGACCAGAACCACAGCCACAACAATCAATGTGGTCTGCGTAGTCTCTTGGCGAGTTGGCCATACGACTTTACGAATCTCAGTGCGCGCTTCCTTAACCAGGACAAAGAACGACCTACCCTTGGCAGTCTGCAAGCCAACGAAGGCAGCAACTGCGGCAATGACAAGTAGCGCCAAGACACGGTACAGGATAGGCGAAGCAGAGTAGTACTGATTGCCAACAACACCAACAATCACCAAGGCAACAACAACCAGCCACTTGAGCAAGTCGAAGCGAGAGCCTTGAGCTTCAGCCTTAGGAGTCATCTATGAAGATCCTGTGAAAAGAAAGCCAGACACATTGAGTGAATCTGGCAGGTCAGGAGGGAATCGAACCCCCAACCTACGGTTTTGGAGACCGTCGCTCTGCCAATTGAGCTACTGACCTAAAAACAAAATCAGGCCGACCATTATGTCGGCCCGATGGAGATATATCAAGAACTTATTCGATGACTTTGGCTACGACGCCAGCGCCGACGGTACGACCGCCTTCACGGATAGCGAAACGCAGACCATCTTCCATCGCGATGGTTTTGATCAGAGTGACAGTCATCTGGATGTTGTCACCTGGCATTACCATTTCAACGCCTTCTGGCAGCTCGCAGTTACCAGTCACGTCAGTAGTACGGAAGTAGAACTGTGGACGGTAGCCTTTGAAGAACGGAGTATGACGGCCGCCTTCTTCCTTGCTCAGAACGTAAACTTCAGCAGTGAACTTGGTGTGCGGCTTAACGGTGCCTGGCTTAACCAGAACCTGGCCACGCTCAACGTCGTCACGCTTGGTACCACGCAGCAGAACGCCGCAGTTCTCGCCAGCACGACCTTCGTCGAGCAGCTTGCGGAACATTTCAACGCCGGTGCAGGTAGTTTTCTGAGTGTCGCGCAGACCAACGATCTCAACTTCTTCCTGGATGCGAACGATACCACGCTCAACACGGCCAGTTACCACGGTGCCACGGCCGGAGATCGAGAATACGTCTTCGATTGGCATCAGGAACGGCTTGTCGATTGCACGCTCTGGCTCTGGGATGTAGGTATCCAGAGTTTCTACCAGACGCTTAACAGCGGTGGTACCCATTTCGTTGTCGTCTTGGCCGTTCAGAGCCATCAGAGCCGAACCGATGATGATCGGAGTGTCGTCACCTGGGAAGTCGTAAGTGCTCAGCAGATCGCGCACCTCCATCTCAACCAGTTCCAGCAGCTCAGCGTCGTCAACCATGTCAGCCTTGTTCAGGAAGACAACGATGTACGGAACGCCTACCTGACGGGACAACAGGATGTGCTCACGAGTTTGCGGCATCGGACCATCGGCAGCCGAGCAAACCAAGATCGCGCCGTCCATCTGGGCAGCACCAGTGATCATGTTTTTGACGTAGTCGGCGTGACCTGGGCAGTCAACGTGCGCGTAGTGACGAATGTTCGAGTCGTACTCTACGTGCGCAGTGTTGATGGTGATACCACGAGCTTTTTCTTCTGGGGCGCTGTCGATCTTGTCGAAGTCAACACGAGCCGAACCGAAAACTTCGGAGCAAACGCGAGTCAGAGCAGCGGTCAAAGTGGTTTTACCGTGGTCAACGTGACCGATAGTACCCACGTTAACGTGCGGCTTATTACGTTCGAACTTTTCCTTAGCCATCGAAATCACCCCTAGGAGAAGAATTGAGCAAGTCACCCAAGCCATTAAAACAAAGGCAGATATTTTCATATCTGCCTTGTTATATGGAGCTCTTGAGCGGATTTGAACCGCTGACCTCACCCTTACCAAGGGTGTGCTCTACCAACTGAGCTACAAGAGCGTAACACCTTGCAAAACCTGCAAACTTGGAGCGGGTAGCGGGAATCGAACCCGCATCATCAGCTTGGAAGGCTGAGGTTCTACCACTAAACTATACCCGCGGAGCCTGCAGCTCTCGCTAAATCTGGTGGAGGGGGAAGGATTCGAACCTTCGAAGTCGTAGACGTCAGATTTACAGTCTGATCCCTTTGGCCGCTCGGGAACCCCTCCTAAGCGAGGCGACATTCTATATCATGCCACCCTTCTGTCAAGCATTTTCTCAATAAAATCTTGAGGTTAGCTGCGTTGACCTCGCTTCGCGACGCTGACTTCGTGAAGTCTTCGCTGCGGAGCGGGCGCCATTCTATGCAACCTATTCGACAGTTGCAACCCCCTCGCAAGGCATTATTTTATGTTTTAACTCATTGAATTCTTTAGCAAGGTTCTGCAGTTGCATATCATCCAGCAAATGCTTGCTCTCGGGAGTCACACGAAGCCAAAAACCAGAAGAACCAGGAACACTCAAGGACTGCAGCCTGACATCAGCCCCCAGCCCTACCAGCCGCTGCTCCAACATCTGAGCCGTATCACGACGAGCAAAGCCCCCCAGATAAAGACAGCTTGCATCAACCTCCCCTGACTTACCCTTATCCCGCCGCTCGACCGAATCAGAAGACTCACTCAACAAACGGATATCTTGCTGAGTACCTCGATAGAGCGAGAGAGGCATGACCTCTTTCGCACGAAGCGGCGCTTCCTGCTGATGCCAGATGTAATAAAAGCAATTGAGGACCAATAACAACAGAAACAACCAGCGCATAAAAACCTCAAGACAGAGGACAAGGCTTAAACAACTCGAAAAGATGGATCACGTACAAGCTGATCTTGCGGAACCGATGCAACACTCAAAGTCCCATCCCACACAAGGAATCAGCCCCTACCTCCTAGCCGTAGATCGCGCAAGCGCACATTGATGGCCGAACTCATGAGCCATCACGCAACCTTAGACTGAGCTCCCCGCCGCTATACGTTTTCTCCTCCCCCTCAACGCTCAACCGCAAAGCTCCTTGGCGATCAATACCCAACACAACACCATCGATCTTATTTACGCCCGCGATCAGAGACACAGCACGCCCCTGCCAGAGGTGACCTTGCTCCCACTCGCCCTGGATCGCGGAGAAGCCATTCAGCCGATGACGCTCCAGATAAGACACAAGAACCTCATTCAATCGAGCAACAAGCTGATTGCGATCAATAACCTTGCCAGACTCCAACCTCACCGAAGTCCACTCCTGATCGATCTTTTCAGCGCTTTGCATATTCACATTGATCCCAATGCCCAGGACCACATGACACACATCCGCAGGATCACCCACCAACTCCAAAAGTATCCCCGCGACCTTCTTCTGACCAACCAAAACATCATTTGGCCACTTCAAACCCGCACCAGGAATTCCATACTCACGAAGGGTATGCATGACCGCCAACCCAACGACCAGGCTAAGCCCTTCCAATTGCCGGAGACCTCCGTCCATACGCAAGACGAGGCTGTAATAGATATTTTCGGCAAAAGGGCTTACCCACTTACGACCACGACGGCCTCGCCCCACCGTCTGGCGCTCAGCTAGCACAAGAAAAGGAGCCACACTCCCTTCTTCAATGGATCGCAGCGCCTGTGCATTCGTGGAGTCGATAGAGTCGAGAATTCGGATATCCCAGGAGCCACTGGAAATAGAGGAGCGGCCTATCTCAGCACTGCTCAGCAACGTGATTGGAGTGGCCAGCTGGTAACCGCGGCCTCGCACCTTATGAATGACAAGCCCCAACTCCGCCTCAAGAAGCTGTAACTGCTTCCATATAGCACTACGGCTAACACCCAGCGCCTGACCGAGCGCCTGACCCGAGTGAAATCGCCCATCTTTCAGAAGCTCTAACAACGTCGACATGCAGTTTCCGCCTCACCATGAGGCAGGCATGATAGCCATGCCCAGCGCTATTGCATAGAAACCCCCACCTGACGAGCAAGTCGATCGAGACAGCAAAAAATCAAACCCATTTTTCG
>NZ_VYKE01000169.1:0-10424 GCF_032424515.1 Pseudomonas sp. JV245A | reverse complement strand
CGGTGCGGTGCTGCTGGGGCTGGTCTACACCTACGCGCCCTTCGTGGTGCTGCCGATCTACGCCACCCTGGAGAAAATGGACATCCGCCTGCTGGAAGCGGCCCAGGACCTCTACGCCGGACGCATTCGGACCCTGCGCAAGGTGGTGCTGCCCATTGCCAAGCCGGGAATTTTCGCCGGGGCGATCCTGACTTTCGTGCCCTGCCTGGGGGCGATGATCGCCCCGGAACTGCTGGGGGGCGGCACCCGGATGATGCTTGGCAACCTGATCTTCCGGCAGTTCAGCGATGCCCGTAACTGGCCCTTCGGCGCCGCCCTGTCGCTGGTGCTGATGGCCGCGGTGATGCTGGTACTGACCGTCTACGCCCTGCGCGCCCAGCGCCAGAAAACCCTTCAGGAGGGTGCATGATGATCCGCCTGTTCAAGCGCAACGGCCTTGGCGTGCAGGACTTTCCCGGCTTCGGCGGTTTCAGCTTCCTGTTCTACCTGTACCTCTACGCGCCGATCCTGGTGCTGGTGGTGTTCTCCTTCAACGCCAACCAGTCGGCCACGGTGTGGAGCGGCTTCAGCCTCGACTGGTACCGCGCGGCGTTCGCCAACCAGGCCCTGCGCCAGGCGGCGGGCAACAGCCTGCTGATCGCCGTGTGCGCCAGCATGGCGGCCACCGCCATCGCCACCCTGGCGGCCCTGGGCACCTCACGCGGGGCGAAGTTCAAGGGCCTGCAACTGTCCATGGGCGCCATCATGCTGCCCCTGGTGCTGCCGGAAATCGTCGTCGGCGTGGCCACCCTGGCGCTGTTCTCCACCCTGGGGCTGTCCCTGGGCTACGGCAACCTGATCATCGCCCACACGGTGTTCTGCATCCCCTTCGCCTATTTGCCGATCCGAGCCCGCCTCAACGACATGGACCTGTCCCTGGAACACGCCGCGGCGGACCTGTACGCCGGCCCCTGGCGCACCTTCCGCAAGGTGACCCTGCCGCTGCTGATGCCGGGGATCGTCTCCGGGCTGATGCTGGCCTTCATTGTCTCCCTGGATAACTTCGTGATCTCGATGATGGTGTCCCAGGCCGGCACCACCACCCTGCCGATCTTCATCTTCGGCCTGTTGCGCATGGGCGTGACACCCGACGTCAACGCCGTGTCGACGCTGATCCTCGGCGTCTCGGTGCTGTTCGTCAGCCTCTCTTACCTGTTGAGCAAGAAACACGCTTGAACCTTCCACTGACCTTGGGGAAATGACATGAGCAAGTTGATCGCAAGCCTGGGTACCTCGTTGTTGCTGAGCCTGCCACTGGCGGTGCAGGCCGCCGAGAAACTCAACGTCGTGAGCTGGAGCGGCTACTTTTCGCCGGAAATTCTCGCCAAGTTCCAGAAGCAGACCGGTATCGAGGTCACGGTGGACTCCTACGATTCCAACGAAACCCTGCTGGCCAAGCTGAAACAGGGCGGCACCGGTTATGACGTGGCGATCCCCTCCCACCAGTTCATCCCGATCCTGATCAAGGAGCAGTTGCTGGAGCGCTTCGACCCGGCCAAGCAGCCCTATTACGCCAGCGTGGTCGACAACCTGAAGAACCCGACCTGGGACCCGGAAGGCGCCTACTCGGTGCCCTTCATCTGGGGCACCACCAGCGTGGTGCTCAACGGCGAACGCTACAAAGGCCCGAGCGACAGTTACAAGGTGCTCTACGAGCCGCCAGCGGAGCTGCAGGGGCGGATCAACATGTTCGACTCGGTGAGCGAAGTGATCGACATGGCCAGCCTGTACCTGAACATTCCGCTGTGCAGCGAAGACCCCAAGCAGATGCAGCAGATCCTTGGCCTGCTCAAGGCGCAGAAGCCCTTCGTCAAGACCTACAGCTCCAAGGCCGGGGCGATCCGCGAGAACCTGGCGGCCGGGGAAATCGACATGTCGATGTTCTGGGGCGGATCGTCCATGCGTGCCCGGGAGATGAAGCCCGGCCTGAAGTACCTCTATCCGAAAGAAGGCGTGCTGGCCTGGGTGGACAACATGGTCATCCCCAAGGGCAGCAAGAACCCGGCAAACGCCAAGGCCTTCATCGCCTTCCTCAGCCAGCCTGAGAACGCCGCCATGACCCAGAACTTCCTCAAGCACCAGAGCCCGATCAAGGGCGTCGAACCCTTCCTCGACGCCGGCCTGAAGGACGCCCCCGAGCTGCACATTCCCGAGGGCACCAAGGTGGTCTTCAGCCAGACCTGCGGCGAAGGCGCAATCCGCCTTGCCGACCGCCTGTGGACCAACCTGATGCGCTGAGCTGCGTTGACTTGCCGCCCCGGTCTGGATGCCGGGGCGTTTCCAAAGCCGTTTGAAAGGCCCTCCTGCCATGATCGCCAAGCCCCCCAGCGAACTGGTCCTGCTCCAGGCCCATGAACTCGCCGAACGTATCCGCCTGCGTCAGGTTTCCTGCCGGGAAGTGATGCAGACCTACCTTGCCCACATCGAGCACTACAACCCCCTGGTCAATGCCCTGGTCAGCCTGCAACCGGCCGAAGCCCTGCTGGCCGAGGCCGACCGGCGCGACGCCGAACTGGCCCGTGGCGAATATCGCGGCTGGATGCACGGCCTGCCCCACGCGATCAAGGACCTGTCCCTGACCCACGGCATCCGCACCACCCTGGGTTCGCCGCTGTACCGGGATTTCATCCCCGAGCGCGACGGCATCATGGTTGAACGGATCAAGGCCGCCGGGGCGATCCTGATCGGCAAGAGCAACACCCCGGAATTCGGCCTCGGCTCCCAGACCTACAACCCGCTGTTCGGCGCCACCGGCTGTGCCTATGACCCGAGCAAGACCGCCGGCGGCAGCAGTGGTGGCGCCGCCGCGGCCCTGGCCCTGCACCTGGTGCCGGTGGCCGACGGCAGCGACATGATGGGTTCGCTGCGCAACCCGGCGGCCTTCAACAACATCTTCGGTTTTCGCCCGTCCCAGGGCCGGGTGCCGTTCGACGACAGCAGCGACCTGTTCATCGACCAGCTCGGCTACGAAGGCCCCATGGCCCGCAGCGTGCGCGACGCGGCCCTGCTGCTGTCAGTACAGGCCGGCGGCGATGCACGGGCGCCACTGTCCATCGCCGAATCCGGCCAGGGCTTCGCCGCCCCGCTGGAACGTGACTTCAAGGGCACGCGCCTGGGTTGGCTGGGGGACTTCAACGGTTACCTGCCAATGGAAAAGGGCCTGCTGGAGCTCTGCGAAAAGGCCTTGGGCGATTTCCGCAGCCTGGGCTGCAGCGTAGAACCGGCCAGCCCCGACTTCGCCCCCGAACGCCTGTGGAGCAGTTGGCGCACCCTGCGCCACTGGATGGTCGCCGGGTCCCTGGGCAGCACCTATGCCGATCCACAGAAACGCACACAGCTCAAGGACGAGGCCATCTGGGAAGTGGAGAACGGCCTCAAGCTCTCCGCCAGTCAGGTATTCGAAGCCTCAGTGATTCGTAGCGACTGGTACCGCGCCATCTCCCGGCTGTTCGAACGCTTCGATTACCTGCTGCTGCCCAGCGCCCAGGTCTTCCCTTTCGACAAGAACAGCCCCTGGCCGCGCAGCATCGAAGGCGTGGCCATGGACACCTACCACCGCTGGATGGAGGTGGTGATTCCCGGCACCTTGTCCGGCTGCCCGGTGGCCAGCGTGCAGGCCGGCTTCAATGCCAACGGCCTGCCCATGGGCTTGCAGATCATCGGCAAGCACCAGGCCGACTTCGCCGTCCTGCAATTGGCCCACGCCTACGAACAGGCCAGCCGCTGGTTCCAGCGCTGCCCGTCGCCGCTGATTTTCGGGGGGAAGGGATAAACGGTTGATAGCGTAGATAATTTTTTTATAAAAACGCTTGACGCATTGTCGTTCCGAGCGAATAATGCGCGCCACTTGGCTACATAGCTCAGTTGGTTAGAGCATAGCATTCATAATGCTGGGGTCCGGGGTTCAAGTCCCTGTGTAGCCACCAAGTACTAAAAACGGCTTACCGCAAGGTAGGCCGTTTTTTTATGCCCGCGAAAAAGTACCGGGGATTACGCCGCATTGATCCACAAACGCGACACCCGCATTGAGCACCGCCACTGGCTGGGATAGAACACTCCGGCAGTGTTTGTGAGAGCTGCGCAATCCTCACTTCAAGGGCTCGAAAATGAAAACAAAAATCACCCGAACCGCGGTCGCTCCCTGGCTGTTCTCGCTCCTGGCAATCACCTGTACCTCGACCTTCGCCGAGCAGGCTCCTACCCCGCCCTCCAACCTGCTGACCGCCGCCGTGGCCTGGAAGCAGACCGCCGCAGAGTTCGAGGCGCTGTACTACCAGGGCTTCAACATCGCCCGTCTGCAACTGGACCGCGCCCTGCAGGAACACAAGGCCGGCGAGCGGCCACTGGCGATCATCAGCGACGTTGACGACACCGTGCTCAGCAGCAACAGCTACTGGGGCTACATGATCAATTCGGGCAAGGAGTTCTTCGACGACGAGGCCTGGGACAAATGGGTCGCGGACAATGGCCCGGTGGCCACCCCGGGCGCCGTGGAGTTCCTCAAGTACGCCCAGTCCAAGGGCGTCGAAGTCTTTTACGTCACCAGCCGCGACCAGGGCGAAAAGACCTACGAATACGCCCTGGCCAACCTGCGCAAGAACCAGCTGCCCTATGCCGATGAGCAGCACCTGACGGTGTACCGCGACAGCTCCAACAAGGAGCCGCGGCAGCAGGAGATCGCCAAGGACCACAACGTGGTGCTGATGCTGGGCGACAACCTCAACGACTTCAAACGCAAGTACTACGTGGCCGACGTCAAGCAGCGCAGCAGCCTGATGACCGAGGACAAGGAGCAGTTCGGCCGCAAGTTCATCCTCTTCCCCAACCCCACCGATGGCCATTGGCTGAAGGCGATCTTCGGCGACTCCGAACCGCCGGCGACTCCGGAAAATCGGGCCAAGTTCAAGGCCGCGGCCAGCTCGACGGCCTGGCAGATGAAGCCCTGACAGGGCGCCGCAACATCAGCGCAACGCTGGCCCGCCATGGCCAGTGTTGCGCCAAGCCCCCAGGGATGTCATAAACGCCAGCCCCTGCATTCAGGCAGGAACAAGGAGTCGTTTTCTCATGTGGGCAAGGAAGCTGCTGTTGCTGATCTCGTGCGGGGTACTTGGGGCCTGCAGCACTCCCGAGCCGATCCAGTACCTGCCCGGCCGGGTCATCTACCGCATCGACTCATCACGCTTTTTCGAGATCGACCGGACCACCTTCAAGCTCTGCAACGGTTCCTCGCCGGTCATCGCCAGCAGTGGCGACATGGTGCACTACACCGACACCCGGCTCGGCATCCACACCCCGGTTGCACCCTTTGGCTCATTCAACGGCATCACCGTGCATGGCCGTGGTTCGCACTTGATGATCGATGCTGCCAACTCCAACTACCTGGTGATTCCGATTGCCCAAGGACCGGGCTTCAGCAAGGGCGGGGCCGGCTTGCCGCGCCTGTACTTTTCCCAGGATGCCGGGCGTACCTGGCTGCGCATCACCGCGCCCAGGTACCTGGAAAGCCCTGAGCGAACCTGGCTGACCGGCTCCGTCCTTTCGATCGAAGGGCCCCTCCTGCACGGCGCCGCGCAGATCGACCTGTCCTTGAACTACGAGACGCTCAAGGACCACTCGCCCTACTCGATGCTGTCTTACCCACAACGCTGGCAACGCACCGATAGCACTCGTACACCTGGCTACTTCGAACCCGCTCGCCAAGCCCCCATCGATGACCGGTTCAATTGCGCAACGGGGGCCAAACAGGGCTGACCCAGCACGTAGGGCTTGAAAAACCGCAGCAGGCTGCGGTTTTTTTCGCTCAGTTGAACGGCTGCGGACGCGGTGTCTGCGCCGAGGACGGCGGCAGGATCGGCAGCTTGAAGTCCGGCTGGTCACCGGTCAGGGTTTCAAGGAAGGCCACGATCTGGCTGACCTCCTCGGTACCCAGCTTGCGTCCCAGTTGCAGACGGGCCATCACGTCCACCGCCTCTTCCAGCTTCCAGTAGGCGCCGTCGTGGAAGTAAGGATAGGTCAGCGCCACGTTGCGCAGGGTCGGCACCTTGAACAGCATGCGGTCGGCATCCTTGCCGGTCAGCCCGGCCACGCCCTGGGCCGGGTTCTGGGTGACATAGGGCTCGATCATGCCCATCTTCTGGAATGAGCCACCGCCCACCGCCTCGCCGTTGTGGCAAGCCACGCAGCCGATGGACTTGAACAGTTGGTAGCCCTTGAGCGCGGTGGGGCTGATGGCCGCCTTGTCGCCCTTGAGCCAGCGGTCGAACGGCGCATTGGGGGTAACCAGGG
This sequence comes from Pseudomonas sp. JV245A, assembly GCF_032424515.1. Taxonomy (NCBI): domain Bacteria; kingdom Pseudomonadati; phylum Pseudomonadota; class Gammaproteobacteria; order Pseudomonadales; family Pseudomonadaceae; genus Pseudomonas; species Pseudomonas sp. JV245A. Next base: position 4,100 of record NZ_VYKE01000169.1, on the reverse strand, counting down.
TTTCTTCGAACGCAGCGATGGCGTTGGTCACGTCGTCAAACTTGATGCCGTCGTCGCCGTAGACCTGCTTGAAGGAGGCCCGGTACTGGGGAATGGAACGCAGCACGTCCACCGCCAGGTCATGGGTGAAGCCCATCTCCCCCGGGTTGGCGATGGGGCCACCGGCCTGTTCCTGAAGCGTGGCCGCGCGGCCGTCCCAGAACTGCGCGACGCTCATGCCGGAGTTGAGCACCGTGGGCGAGTTGATCGGCCCCTGGTGCCAGTTGTGGCCAATGGAGGTGGGCAGGTTGTCGCTGCCGCCCATGCTCAGGTTGTGGCAGGAGTTGCAGGATATGAAACCGGACTTGGACAGGCGCGGGTCGAAGAACAACTGCTTGCCCAGCTCCACCTTGGCCACATCGGTGATCTTCACCGGCTGTACCGGCTGGATCGGTTCGCTTGGCGTTTCCCCCCTGACCTCACCCCCCAACAGCAATCCGAAAACAAGTAACCACTTACAACGGTGCATGACGTCCCCTCATCAGGCTTATAGTTTGTTTCACCCTGTACCCAACGCCCCCCTCCCGCCCTGACTCAGATCAATCGACGGCCGGGTGAAAGACTGCCTGCGACCCTGTGTACAGGGGAGATGGCCCACTCCAGCCTCGTGCCCAGGGCTACATCCGGGTCCAACTGCCGGCGCCACTGCTGTACATTCCCCCGCACGGACGACCCCTCATTTCCCTGTGAACGGAGCTCAACGCGTGTTCTCGAACTTCCCTCCCCGTCACCGCCAACTGCTCGGCCTCAGCCTGCTGGCTGCCGCCCTCAGCCTTGGCGCCTGCCACAACCCGCCTTCTTCCAACGCTCTGCCTGCCGCCCCGGAAATCGCCTCGGGCTACCGCACCGACATGCAGACTCGCCATGCCGACAAGCACATGGCCGCCGCTGCCAACCCGCTGGCCGCCGAGGCCGGGCGCGAAATGCTGCGCAAGGGCGGCTCGGCCATCGACGCGGCGATTGCCATGCAAGCGGTGCTGACCCTGGTAGAACCGCAGTCCTCGGGGATTGGCGGCGGCGCGATGATCGTGCTCTGGGACGGCAAGGCCGTGCGCACTTATGACGGTCGGGAAACCGCGCCGGCCGGCGCCACCGAGAAGCTCTTCCTGCAGGCGGACGGCAAGCCCATGGCCTTCCCCCAGGCGCAGATCGGTGGACGCTCGGTGGGCACCCCGGGCGTGCTGCGGGCCCTGGAAATGGCCCATCAGAAACACGGGCGCCTGCCCTGGGCGCAATTGTTCGAACCGGCGATCCGCCTGGCCGAGCAAGGCTTCGCCATCTCGCCACGGTTGCACACCATGATCAGCGCCGATCCTTTCCTGGCGCGCTCGCCGGACATGGCCGCGTACTTCCTGAATGCCGACGGCACGCCGAAAGCCGTGGGCACCTTGCTGAAAAACCCACCACTGGCCGCGGTGCTCAAACGCATCGCCGAGGAAGGCCCGGACGCTCTGTACAAGGGCCCGGTGGCGGCAGAAATCGTCGCCAAGGTCCAGGGCCACGCCAACCCCGGCAGCCTGTCGCTCAACGACCTGCAAGGCTACCGCGCCAAGGAACGCGCACCGCTGTGCAGCGACTACAAGCGCTGGCAGGTGTGCGGCATGCCGCCGCCCTCTTCCGGCGGCGTGGCGGTGGCGCAGATCCTCGGCACCCTGCAGGCCCTGGAACAGCGCGACCCGCGCTACACCCTGGCCAACCTCAAGCCGCAGAAAACCAGCCTGCCCGCCGGCCTGGAGCCCGCACCACAAGCGGTGCACCTGATTGCCGAAGCCGAGCGCCTGACCTATGCCGACCGTGGCCTGTACGTGGCCGACAGCGACTTTGTGCCTGTGCCGGTGGCCGGCCTGATCGCCCCGGACTACCTGGCCAAGCGTGCCGCACTGATTGGCGAGCGCAGCATGGGCAAGGCCGAACCGGGCAAGCCCCAGGGCATCCAGGTGGCCTATGCACCAGACCGTTCGCCAATGCGCATCTCCACCTCGCAAGTGGTGGCGGTGGATGACCTGGGCGGCGCCGTATCGATGACCACCACGGTGGAAGCGGCCTTCGGCTCGCACCTGATGGTCCAGGGCTTCATGCTCAACAACCAGATGACCGACTTCTCGTTCATTCCCGAGGAAAACGGCCAGCCGGTGGCCAACCGCGTCCAACCGGGCAAGCGCCCGCGCTCGTCCATGGCGCCAACCCTGGTCTTCGACCGTGCCAGCGGCGAACTGCTGGCCAGCGTCGGCTCCCCCGGCGGCTCGCAGATCATCGAGTACGTGGCCAAGTCGGTGGTCGGCATGCTCGACTGGAACCTCGACCCGCAAGCCGCCGTCGGCCTGCCCAACTTCGGCAGCCGCAACGGGCCGACCGAACTGGAGACCGGCCAGTTCAGCCCAGCGTTGAAACAGGCGCTGCAGGCCCAGGGCCACGAAGTGAACGAGATCGACATGACCAGCGGTACCCAGGCCATCGTTCGCGTGCGTGATGCACAGGGCAAGGCGTCCTGGGCCGGCGGCGCCGACCCGCGGCGCGAAGGGGAAGCGCTGGGGGATTGAGAGTAATCGGATGAACCCGAGGGCTGGCCGTGAGGCTGGCCCTTTTTTGTGGGCGGTGAACGAGGGCTCTGTATGCAAGATTTTGCGGCGGTCTGTGTCTGATCCGGCCTTTGGATCTGCCCTAGCATCGTCCCTGTCCACCGAGGAACCGACGATGAACACGATTGCAGCCGACCTTGATATCCCGGGCCTGAGCCCACGCCGCCTGACGCCCCAGGACCTTGAGCTGATCTGCCGCCATCGCCAGGCGATGTTTCTCGATGCGGGTAAGGATCTCTCCACCTTGCAGGTGATGACCGAGCACTTTCGCCCCTGGTTGCGTGAACGCCTGGAGGACGGCCGCTACTACGGCTTCGCCCTGATGGACGCCGAGCAGAGCGTGGCCAGCATCGGCCTGATGAGCATCGACTGGCCGCCCCACCCTTCCCATCCGACCCAGGATCAACGCGGCTACGTGCTCAACGTCTACGTCGAACCGGCCTACCGGCGGCGCGGCCTGGCTTCGGCGCTGATGAAACTGGCAGAGGCCGAGTTCAGCCAGCGCGGGCTGGGCTTTGCCGTGCTGCATGCGACCGAGGCCGGCAAGCCGCTGTATCAGGGGCTGGGTTGGGCGGCGACCAGTGAGATGGCGAAGGTGTTGGAAGCTTGAGTTAGCTGCTCTGGATCATAGAGCAGCACCGAGCAGAGTTGCCCGGGTTTCAGGTCATGCAAAAGGTGACATCGGGGGCATGGATCACACACAAGAAAACGAATGGGCTGACTGGAAATCAGGACTCCGCTCATTGGAGTTGCAACTCCACGTTCTTAATCTTTCAGGAGTCATCTCCTAGCACCCAACATTGCCTCAAGGTACGTCAAAGACGTAAAACCCTCCCGCATGCTGGCGATCATAGAATCTCCGCTGCTTTCCAGACTCTGGCCCGATTACTGGTCCGAAGAGGAGCGTGGAGCGTTCATGACGTTTCTTGCCAACGACCCAGAGTCCGGCGCTGCCATTCCGGGCTCTGGCGGTTGCAGGAAAATCAGATGGAGCGTTGATGGACGTGGAAAAAGTGGCTCGGTGCGGGTCATCTATACCACCCAGCTCGCATGCGGAGCCCTGGTTGCGCTGGTGATCTATGGCAAAGGCGCTATCGAAAACATTCCAGCACCTGTTCTACGCAGAATTGCGAAGGAGATGAATCATGCCCCTTACTGAAAAAGAACTACTGGAACGCGATGCCAAGCGCGATATCGGCCAGGAGCTTCTGGACGCGATCATCGATGTCAAAGCCGGCCGGCAAGGCCATACCCACAGCATTCCGATCACCAAGGCTGCCGAAGCCCGCGGTAAAACCGGGTTGTCGCAACCCAAATTTGCCCAACTGCTTGGCGTCTCGGTGAGAACCCTTCAGGAGTGGGAGCAAGGTCGGCGCTCGCCTTCCGGAGCGGCCCGTTCATTGCTGCATATCGCAATGCTCAGGCCCGATGTATTTCGTGAGGTGCTGGCACAACCTCTGTAGCCGCTGCCGCAGGCTGCGA